>RFJS01000264.1 GCA_003694825.1 Verrucomicrobiota bacterium
CAGGGCAGCCCGACGGGTCGCACCGTGCTGATGAGCCCGCTGATGGTCGCGGCGGCCGCGGTCGAGGGGCGCATCTCCGACGCCCGCGAGGTCTTCGGCCTGCGTGAACTCGCGCCGGCCTGATCCCGCAGGGCGATTCGTATTCACTAATCAACGTCAATATTTTACTCAAAACCTCTCCCATTCCCATGGCATTGGAATCAATCAAACAGGTGCGCGGCCGGGCTGTGCACGTTCCCGGTGACGACATCGATACCGACCGGATCATCCCCGCGCGTTTCATGAAGTGCGTCACCTTCGACGGGCTCGGCGAGTATCTCTTCTACGACGTGCGCAAGAACGAGTATGGTTCCGACAAGGCGCATCCGCTCAACGATCCGCGTCACAAGGGTGCGACCATCCTTATTTCCGGAGCCAACTTCGGTTGCGGCAGCTCGCGCGAGCATGCGCCGCAGGCGATTTATCGTTATGGTTTTCGCGGCATCATCGCGGAGAACTTCGCCGAGATTTTCTTCGGGAACTGCACCACGCTCGGCATTCCCTGCATCGCCCTCTCTCGGGAGGATCGGCTGGCCCTCGGGGCGCTGGTCGAGGATAACCCGGAGATCGAGGTGACCATCGATGTCGAAAACCTCGAGGTGCGGGCCGGCGACAAGGTTTTCAAGGGGCGCATGCGCGAGGCCGCCCAGAAGGCGCTCATCTCGGCGCGCTGGGATCCGATCGGCGAACTGCTCGACGCCCGCGAGCTCGTCGCGAAAAAGGCGGCGGAGCTGGGCTACGTCTGAGCCGGAGCAGCACGGTCATCGCATGTCTTTTTCTGGGGGGCTGCCTGCGGGCGGCCCCTCTCGTTTTTTTGCAACGGTCCGGCGGGAGGGCATCGGCCTCGCGAGGCCCGGCGAGGCGCGCGGGGCAGGCGGGGACTGCCCGGAGGCGGCTGAGAAACGGGCGTTCCTTCAGCCGGCGGCGGCGTTTCCGCCATCCCCTGTCGGCGACCCTCGGATGGTGCGCCCTCGTGGGCGTCTCGGGTCTTGTTTTCGCAGGAACATGGAACACACTGCGCGATCTCGTGACCTACGAAAGCCTTTATCGCCATGGTTGATTTTCTCAAAAGCGCCGGGATTTTCGTCTATCCGCTCGGGCTGTGTTCGGTTGTCGGCATCTTCATCATCTTCGAGCGGCTGTTCGCGTTGCGGCGCAGCGCCGTGCTGCCGGATGATCTTGTGGACGCGATCGTCGCGGGACGGCCGGTGTCGGGGGGAATGAGTTCGGTGCTCGCCCGGGTCATCGCTTTTGCCGAGGCGCACCGTCATGACGGTGAAGCTGTGAAGTCTTTCGCCCGCCTCGAGGTCAACCGCATGGAGCGCGGGCTGGTTTTTCTGGAGATCATCATCGGCGCGGCGCCGCTGCTCGGGTTGCTCGGCACCGTGGTCGGCCTCGTGCAGGTATTCGACAAGTTCGCCACCGAGGCGGGGGTGCCGAACCAGGCGGCCTTTTCGCAGGGCATCGCGCTGGCGCTCTCGACGACCGTGCTCGGTCTGATCATCGCCATCCCCTGTCTCGTGGGGAACAGCTATCTGCAACGCCGGATCGAGACCTACGCCGTGCAGCTCGAGTCGCTCATCGAGCGATTCGACGCCAGCGTGGGACGCAGTCGGGACGAGGCGGCCTCATGAGTCTCATCACCCGCAGGCGGAAGCGGCCGGAGATCAATATCGTGCCGCTGATGGATGTGCTCACCATTCTGATCTTCTTCTTCCTGGTGAGCATGCAGTTTCGGGAGCGGCTGACGCTCAATCTCACGTTGCCGAAGATCGAGACGGCGGGGCGCAACGAATTCGAGAGCCCCGTGATCATCGGGATCGATCGGGACGGAAACTTCTTCTTCAATGGTGACGCGGCCACGGGCGAGCAACTCGAGAGTCTGGTGCGGATCGTGGCGGAGCAGAGCGTCGATATCATGGTGCTGATCAAGGCCCATGAGGATACGCCGCTGCAGAAGGTGACCTTTGCGATGGACGCCTGCCGCAAGGCCGGGCTGAACCGCATCCGTCTGCAATCGAGGTAGGGAAATATCCGCGACCACGCGCCTTGCGGAGCGCCGAAGGGCGTCCGGAGAAAGGGGCCGCAGGAATCGGGGGGGCGCGCGGAGGGCCCTACGGGCGTTCTCGGTGTCGGCGCGACCGCTCCTGGAGGGCGCGGGCGCCGTTTTGCAGCGCCTCGGCGAGCTGGTCGGGCTTGAAGGGCTTGGCGAGAAAGGCGTCCATGCCGGCGTCCTCGCAGGCTTTGCGTTCTTCCGGGGAGGCACCGGCGGTGAGGGCGATGATCCAGGGCTGGCGTTCGGCGGAGAGATCGGCGCGGATGCGCCGGGTGGCCTCGATCCCGTCGAGTTCGGGCATCTGCACATCCATGAGAATGATGTCGTAGTGCTGGCGGCGCAGCGCGTCGAGCACTTCGAGGCCGTTGGCGGCGACATCGCTGGCCAGGCCCATTTTCTTCAGCATGGTCGTGGCGAGCCGCTGATTGATGGTGTTGTCGTCGGCGACGAGGAGGGCCAGGTTTTTCAGGGAGTCGACCTGGGGCAGGGGGGCCATTCTCGAGGGTTGCGGCGCGGCCACCGCGCCCTCTTTGATGGAAAGCAGGCGCATTATGGTATCCACCATGTGACGACGATGGATGGGCTTGCGGAGCATGGCGTCGACGGCGCTCGCCTCTTCGGGTGTGAAGGTCACCTGGTGGGCGGAGGAGAAGAGGATGAGCGGGACGCGTGCACCCCACTTTTCGCGCAGGAGCCGGGCCAGTTCGATGCCATCACGACCGGGCATGTGGTAGTCGAGGATGGCGATGTCGGGTGGCGGTGATTCGGCGGCCCACGCGAGGGCGTCGTTTGCATCGGTGGCGGTATGCGGGCTCATGCCCCACGCTTCGGCCAGTTTGCGCAGGATGCGGCGGCTGGTGTCGTTGTCATCGACGATGAGAACGCGCTTACCGGAGAGCGGCAGGGTGCCATCGTCGCCGGGCGGCGGCGTGGCATCGCGGGGGATGGAGACGTCGAATTCGAAGACAGTGCCGCCACCTTCGTTGTCGCGGCAGCGGATGGAGCCGTCCATGCGCTCGACGAGCAGTTTGGAGATGACCAGACCGAGACCGGTGCCGCCGAAGCGGCGTGTGGTCGAGGCGTCGACCTGGGAGAACGGCTGGAAGAGGCGGTCGCGTTTTTCCGGGGGAATGCCGATGCCGGTGTCGCGGACGGCGAAGGCCAGGCGGTTCTCGTCGTGTTCGAAGACTTCGACGGTGACTTCCCCGGTTTCGGTGAACTTGATCGCGTTGGAGAGCAGGTTGACAAGGATCTGCCGGAGGCGGGTGGGGTCGCCGATGCGACGGGCGTGCAGCAGCGGATCGATGACGGGGATGAGCTCGAGCCCTTTGCGGTGCGCCTGGGGCGCGAGCAGGTCGAGCACTTCTTCGACGAGTTGGACGAGGTCGAAGGGGATGGATTCCAGTTCGATGTTTCCGGACTCCGCCTTCGAGAAGTCGAGGATGTCGTTGATAATGCCGAGGAGGGCCTCGCCGGAGTTGCGGATGGTTTCGACGAATTCCTGCTGTTCGCGGGTCAGTTCGGTGTCGGCGAGCAGGGAGGTCATGCCGATGATGCCATTCATCGGCGTGCGAATCTCGTGCGACATGTTGGCCAGGAAGCGGCTGCGTGCTTCGGTCGCGGCCTCGGCCTTGCGGGTGAGTTCGCGTTCGCGTTCCACCGCCCGGCGAAGGGAGGCGTTGGCCTGTTCGATCTCGCGGGTGCGTGCTTCGAGCTCGGCGGTGCGTTCGCGGATGGCTTCCTCCAGCTGGGCATTGCGGCGGGCGATGCGGCGGGTTTTCCAGTGTATGAGACCAGTAAAGACGAGGAAGCCGCCCAGGCCGAAGGCGATGCCGGCTGGCAGGGTCTGATACCAGGGGGGCGTGACGGCGATTTCGATTGGCGAGGAGAAATACTGCTGGCCGTCCGGGGTGGCGGAGAGGATGTGCAGGGTGTACCGGCCTCCGGGAAGACCGGTGAATTCGCGGTAGGAGCGGCGGCTCCAATCCGGAGCGGTCTCGTCGAAGCCTTCGAGTATGATCTGATAGAGGACGCGCTCGGGCGCCTGGAAGTAGGGGAACTCGACCTCGATGCGGAAGGAGCGCTGGTCTGGCGTCAGCACGAGGACACCGTCTTCGTCCGGAGAGAGGGGGATCAGTTCATTTGTATTGAGGTTCGTGATCGCCGAAAGAGCCGGCATGGCCTCGACAGGGCTTGAGCCGGAAAGCGGCCGGGGAGCGTAAACGATGCCGACCCGGGTGCCGATCCAGGCGGCGCCGCTTGAATCGTAGCGGATGCTGGAGGCGCGGTAGCCCTCTTCGGCGAGATGGCTGATGGCCATGGCGAGATCGGATGCCGGGCATGGGACGGTCTCGCCGTGTCGATCGCTGACCCGGGTATAGATGAGACCGCCGGGGGCTCCGAAGACATGGGAAAAGCCCCCCTCGGAGCCGTAGGGGTAGTGCTGTATCGATGTTTCCGGTTCGAAGTGTTCCGTCTCGGGATTCCACCGGACGACCGTATCGTTGGCGACGTAGAGATGGCCGTCGATTACCGCGCAGTCGGGCCAGCCCTCGGGGATGCCGTCGGCTGGAGTGAAGATGCGCAGATCGGCGCCGTGCCCCTCCGGGGAAAGGGAAACACGGGCGACGCGGTTGTCGCTGAGCGTGCCCCAGATCGTCCCGTCCGGCAGTTCGCTCAGGTCATAGACCAGGCCATCATAGCCGGGGATGAAGTCTTCGAATATCCATCCCTCGGCGGTGCGGCGGGCGTAGGCGAAACCTCTTTCGGTTGCGGCGATTGCGATGTCGGGATGGGTCCGGGAAACGAGCACAGAGGTGCAGCCGACGCTCGAAACGATTTTCACGATGCCGGCCGCGTCAATGACCCACCAGGCTTCGCCGGTGACGTGGAGTTCCCCGCCGGCAACCGTGAGTGATACCGGACCGGTGACATTGTCCACCTTTTCGAAAAGGCTGTCGTATCCGGAGGCCTGATCCGCGGCATGAAAGAGTCCGTCGTTGGTGACAGCGTAAATTGTGTCGCCGATGAGCGCGATGTCCCGGACGCGGCCGAAAAGACCGTGGCGTTCGTCGTAGAGGTTCATGC
>RFJS01000265.1 GCA_003694825.1 Verrucomicrobiota bacterium
AGCCGCGGCAAGGCGAACCCGAAACTCGTCGACGAGATCCTCCGGCGGATGCTCGCCGAGATGTAGGCGCCCTGCGAGAGAGGGACGGCGGGCGGGAAAGCCGTCCCGGCTTTTGCCGCACGGCGCGAAAATAAAGGACGCCGCGGCAGGGTGCCGCGGCGTCGCGAAGTGAGGAAGGCAAGGGACGGTGGCGCGGCCGCTCAGTCGCCGGCTCCCTGGCGGGTGGAGACCTCGACCACGTCATGCGGGGCGGCTTCCTTCATGCCGGCCATCGTGATCCGGACGAACCGCGCCTTTTCCCGGATCTCCGGCAGGGTGCGGGCGCCGAGGTAGCCCATGCCCGACTGGATGCCGCCGATGATCTCGCTGATCACGTGGTCCACCGAGCCGGAGACTTCCTTGAGCGCCTCGATGCCTTCGGCCGTGAGCTTGCGGGTGGTATCCGTTTTGTCGTGGCCGTATCGGGAGGCGGAGCCCGCCTTCATGGCGGCGACGCTGCCCATGCCGCGGTATTGCTTGTAGAGCTTTCCGCTGATTTCGATGATCTCGCCGGGCGCTTCGCGGCAACCGGCGAGCATGCCGCCGAGGATGACCGCGTCGGCCATGGTGAGGGCCTTGACGATATCGCCGGACTTGGTGATGCCGCCGTCGGCAAGGATGCCCACGCCGCACCGGGCGGCGGCCCGGGAGGCGACATAGAGCGCGGTGAGCTGGGGGATGCCGACGCCGGCGACGATGCGGGTGGTGCAGATGGAGCCGGGCCCCTGACCGATCTTGATGGCATTGGCGCCGCAGCGCGCGAGGTATTCCACGCCTTCGCCGCTGGTGACGTTGCCCGCGATGATGGTCAGCTCGGGAAAGGCATCCCGGATCATGCGGACCATCTCGCCCACACCGGCCGTGTGTCCGTGAGCCGTGGATACGGCGACGGCGTCGACGCACTCGTCGACGAGGCGGCCGACGTGGCCGATGATCTTGTCGCGGTCGAGGGCGCCGTTGGGCTTGCGCAGCGGTGCCACCGCGGCCCCGACGACGAGCTGGAAGCGGGTGTCGCGGGCGGCTTTGCGGCGGGATTTGGCTTCGCTGAGGATTTTCTCGATGTCCGAGAGCGTGATGAGCCCGCGAAGGTGGTCATCGTCGTCGACCACGAGCATTTTGGTGATACCGACGTTCTCGGCGAAGAAACGCTCGGCCTGGGCGATGGGATCGGTGGTGACGTCGCGGTGGTTGACCGTGATCAGGGTTGAGCGCGGCGTCATGGCCCTGGAGACCGGGAGATTGCGATAGACCTCCTTGACGGCGCTGCCGGTGAGCAGGCCGGCGAGTTTCCCCTCGTCGTCGACTACGGGGAAGCTGCGGAAGCCGTAGCGCTTCTTCTCGATCATCGCGAGGACGTCGCCGACGCGCATGTCCGGCGAGACGGTGATCGGATCCTGGATGAGGCCGTGGATGTGGCGTTTGACCCGGGCGACCTCGCGCACCTGGCGGTCGAGAGGCAGGTTGTAGTGGATCAGCCCCATGCCGCCGTTGAGTGCCATGGCGATGGCCATGCGGGATTCGGTGACCGTGTCCATATCGCTGGAGATCACGGGAACCTGCAGATGCAGCGTCTCGGAGATGCTCGTGGCGAGATCGGCGTCGCGTGGCAGGATCTCCGAGTAGTTGGTGGCGAGGGAGACGTCGTCGTAGGTCAGGGCCGAGGTCTTCTGGGCGCGGAAAAACGCGTCGACCGGCAGATAGAACGCCTGATCTTCCTCAGGACGGGCAATAGGCTCTTGCGTCATATTGCCGCACGAAGGTGGGCGGCGGCGGAGGGCAAGGCAAGCGCCGTTTGTGGTGAAACGGGATCCTGCCCGCGGGCGTGGGAGCGGTGGCGGGAGTCCGCCGGCAGCGACCGCCGGGGGCGAGGGTCGGCCTTGCCGCGGGGCCGGGCGGCGGCTTTGCTTCTGCGCGTGCGTGATGACGATTCGCTCGAGGTTTCCCTGGCCTTCAAGGCCTACCGGCGCCCCTTCGCCGTGCCTGTGCGGACGAGCCGCGGCCTCTGGACCGTGCGGGAGGGGATCATCGTGCGGCTCGAGGACGGGGAGGGAAATGCCGGTTTCGGCGAGGTTGCTCCGATCGAGGCGTTTGGCACCGAAGGGTTTGCCGGGGCGCTCGCATGGTGTGCGGGGATGCGCGGGCGGCGGCGTGTGGATGAGCTGCGTGCGGCGGCCCGTGGGCGGATGTGCTGTGCCGCGGCGGTGGCGATGGCGCTGCGGATGCTGCGAAGAGTCCGGGCTGCGGCGACTGAATCCGCGGGGGCGGGGCGATCGCTGCCGGTGGCGGTATTGATCCCGCGGGGCGAGGCGGCGGTGGACGCGATGCGCCGGGCGGCGGATGCGGGGTTTCGGGTCTTCAAGCTGAAGATCGGAATCGGGGCGTTCGCGGCGGATGCGGCGGCGGTGGCGAGGTTGGCGGAACGTTTGCCCGAGGGGGGGCGGCTCAGGCTCGATGCCAATGGCGGATTGGATGTGCCCTCGGCGATGCGTTGGCTGGAATTCGCGAGCGAATGGCCGGTGGAGTTTGTCGAACAGCCGCTGCCCGCGGACGCGGAGCGGGATCTCTGTCGGCTGGCGGAGGATCACGCGACGGCGGTCGCCCTGGATGAGGCGGTGCTCGGCGCGGACGATATCAAGCGGTGGCGCGATCGCGGTTGGCCGGGGGTGTTTGTTGTGAAGCCGGCGCTGGCCGGCGAGGCCGAGGCGTTGTTGGAGGAGATTCGGCCTGATCCGGACGCGTTTGTGTTTTCGTCGGCGCTGGAGACGGATGTGGGGATGGCGGCAGGTGTGCGATTGGCGTTCGAGGCAGGGGTGGAACGGGCGCTCGGGTATGGCGTGGCCGGTTTCTTTGGCGAGGACGGCCTCGGCGGCGGCCTTCGCGCACCGGTCGTCTCCGGGGAGACGGTGAGTGCGATCGATCCGGCAAGGGTATGGGACTCGCTGTAGACAGGGTTTGGCGGCCGGACGGGGCGGGTTGGCGTGAGGTGTCGCTGCGCGATGATGTGGCGGCGACACGGGCCATGCTGGCGGAGGCGGCGGCGCGGCGTTCGGGCGAGGGGCCGTTGCGGGTGCTTGATCTCCGGCGGGAGCCGACGGCGCGCCTGGCCGGGGTGTCGGCGGTGCTGGGCGAGGGGGATGGCCCGGCGGTGCATTGGTTTTGCGGAGCGGATCACTGGGGGGAGAGCGAGCGGCGGCAGGCCCTGGCCGTGGCGCGTCCCCATCTCGTATGGGATGAGAAGGGGACGGTGGAGGGAGCGACGATGGAAGTGGCGGAAGAAAGGGCGCGTCTGGGGGCGGCGGTTGTCCGTTCGCTGGTGATGGTGCCGACAGGCGGGACGAGCGGGCAGGTGCGCTTTGCGATGCACGGGGAGGCGAGCCTGCGGGTCGCGGCGCGCGGTGTTGTCGATTGGCTCGGCGGGCGGGCGGTGGACGCGCTTTGTTTCCTGCCGCTGTATCATGTCAGTGGACTCATGCAGGCGTTCCGGTGTGCGGTCTCGGGCGGGCGGCTCCTCCTCGCGGCGTGGAAGCAGGTCGAGACCGGGGCGGTGCCGCTGCCTCCGGAGGCGGAGGACGGATCCGTGCGCGTGACCTCCCTGGTGCCGACACAGCTCGGCCGCCTGCTGGCGCGGCCCGAGACCACGGCCTGGCTGCAGTCTTTCGATTGCGTCTTTCTGGGCGGCGCGGCGGCCGCTCCGGAGTTGCTCGAAGCGGCGCGGGCCGCGGGAATCCGGCTCGCGCCCTGTTACGGGATGACGGAGACGGCGGCGCAGGTGTGTGCGCTCCGGCCCGACGCGTTTCTCGACGGTGAGCGCAGTGTGGGCCGACCGTTGCCCCATGTGAGAGTGAGTCTCGAGCCGGAAACGGCGCGCGTGATCGTGGAATCGGCGGCGCTGTTTCTCGGCTATTACCCGGAGTATGCGCCGCGCATGCGGTGGCGGACGGGCGACCGCGCCGAGTTTGCCGCGGACGGGAGCATGCGGCTGCTGGGCCGCGTCGATCGGGTCATCAATACGGGGGGCGAGAAAGTCGATCCCCAGGAAGTGGAGCGGGCGCTGCTCGCGGTGCCGGGCATCGTCGATGCGGTCGTATTTGGCCGACCGGACGCCGAGTGGGGCCAGGTCGTCGAGGCGGCGGTGGTTTCGAGCCCGGGGGGAGCCGACACCGACCGGTTGCGCGAGCGTCTGCGGCGCAGCCTCGCGCCACACAAAATCCCCAAGCGCATCCATCTGCTGTCACGGATTCCGCACACACCGGCGGGTAAGCCCGATCTCGGTGCATTGACCGCGCTGTGATCGCCGGGAGAATGGAGGCCAGCATGAACAAGGCGGACATTGCCGACATTCTCAATGAGATCGGGACGCTGCTCGAATTGAAGGGCGAGAATCCTTTCAAAGTCCGGGCCTATCACAATGGGGCGCGGGCCCTCGAGACGCTCGACGGCGACCTCGGCGAGCTCATCGCGGAGGGAAGGCTTGGGAAAGTGAAGGGGATCGGCGCTGCGCTCGCCCAGAAGATCGAAACGCTCTACGAGACGGGGCGCCTGCCCTTCTACGAGGAGCTACGTGCCTCGGTGCCGGAGGGGTTGCTCGAGATGCTCGAGATCCCGGGCATGGGCGCCAAAAAAGTGCGGGCGATCCACGAGAAGCTCGGCATCACCACGATCGAGGAGCTGGCCGAGGCCTGTGCAGCGGGGCGTGTGGCCGAGCTGCCGGGCTTCGGCAAGAAGTCCGAGGAGAAAATCGCCGCCGGCATTCGCAACCGCGAGGCCTACAGCAAGCGGCATCTCTGGTGGTCCGCCTACGCGGTGGCCGGACCGATTGTCGAGGGACTGCGCAAGCTCCCGCAGGTCGAGCGCGCCGAATACGCGGGCAGTCTGCGGCGCAACCTCGAGACCGTGGGCGATCTCGATTTCATCGTGGCTTCGCGCGAACCGGGACCCGTGATGGACTGGTTTGTCGGATTGCCGGGCGTCATCGAAGTCACCGGTCGGGGTGAGACCAAGTCCAGCATCCGTCTCGAGGGTGGCATGCAGGCCGACCTGCGCGTCGTGCCTCCGGAGCAGTTCGCCTTTGCCCTGCACCACTTCACCGGCTCGAAAGAGCACAACGTGATGATGCGCCAGCGCGCGCTCGCGCGCGGGTGGAGCCTGAGCGAGTGGGGACTGTCCGTCGTCGAACACGGCGAGACGGGCGAAGGCGGCGCGCCGCCACCGCCGGCAGACATCCGTGATGAGTCCGGTGTTTTCGCGGCGCTGGGGCTGAGCTATATCCCCCCCGAGTTGCGTGAGGGGCTCAACGAGATCGAGGCGGCCGAGCACGACGCCATCCCGGAATTGATCCGTGTCGAAGACCTGCAGGGCTGTTTTCACAACCACACCCATGCCAGCGACGGGCGCAATTCGCTCGAAGAGATGGCGGCCGCCGCAGCCGAGCACGGCTGGGCCTACCTCGGCATCGCCGACCATTCGCGCGCGGCCTTTCAGGCCAACGGTCTGGACGAAGACCGGCTCGCCGCGCAGATCGAGGCCATCCGCCGTCTCAACGCCTCGGGCCGGTTCCCCGTGCGCCTTTTTGCCGGACTCGAGTGCGACATCCTCGCCGATGGCCGGCTCGACATGGACGGCGACCTGCTGCGCGAACTCGATTACGTCGTCGCCTCGGTGCACAACGCCCTCGGCCAGCCCGAGGAGGAGATGACGCGCCGGCTGATCCGCGCCATCGAGCACCCGTGCACCACCATGCTCGGACACCCGACCGGCCGGCTCCTGCTGGCCCGCGAACCGAGCCGGGTGGACATGGCCAGGATTATCGACGCGGCCGCGGCCAACGGCGTCGTCATCGAGCTCAACGCCAATCCGCGCCGGCTCGACATGGACTGGCGCTGGTGGAGCCGCGCGGCCGAGAAGGGCGTGTTGTGCTCGATCAATCCCGATGCCCATGCGACCGAACAGCTCGATTTTGTCGAGGCGGGCGTGCGGGTGGCCCGCAAGGGATGGCTGACGCGCGAGCACGTGCTCAACACGCGGTCGCTTGCGGAGATCGAGGCTTTCCTGCGGCGCAAGCGTGGCTGAGCCGGGCCGTGTTTGGGGGCCGCGGAGCCGATGGTCCGATGGCCCGAGTGGGCGAACGAAAGCGCGAGGCCGCCCCGCCTCCGGGAATTCCGCCATCCACACTAAGGAAAACCCCGAGAGCATGACCGGCGTGCCGCGCGCGGTTATTTCATGTCCTTTTCCCGCCCGAGTCCCTACCATCGGCGTTTTCTGCTTATGTGCGGTATAGTTGGATTTATCGGAAAGCGTGCGGCCAAGCCCGTTCTCATCGACGGGCTCAAGCGGCTCGAGTATCGCGGTTACGACTCGGCGGGACTGGCCGTGCGAACCGATCGGGGCTTCGATGTGGTCAAGACCACCGGACGAGTGGCGAGCCTTGCCCGCCTGGCCGGCGCGCGCGAGATCGCCGGAACCCTCGGCATCAGCCATACGCGCTGGGCGACGCACGGCGGTGTTTCGGAAGCCAACGCCCATCCGCATGTGAGCAGCGACGGCAAGATCGCGCTCGTTCACAACGGCGTGATCGAAAACTACGCCGACATCCGCCGCTTTCTCACCGGGAAAGGCTACACGTTTTCGTCTGAAACCGACACCGAGGCGCTCTGCAACCTCATCGCCTACCACTATGCGAAGGAGCCGGAGCCGGCCGGCAACAACGGCAGCGGCAATGGCGGCAGCCGTTTCTTCACCGCGGTGCGCAAGACGCTGCGGCATGTCGAGGGCACCTACGGCATCGTCGCCATCTGCGCCGACTGTCCGGACGAAATGATCGGGGCGCGCAAGGGCTCTCCGCTGATTCTCGGGGTCGGCAAGGATGAGTTTATCATCGCCAGTGATGTATCGGCGATCGTGACACACACGAGCAACGTCGTCTACCTCAATGACGACGAGCTGGTGCACGTCACGCGCGACCGCTTCCGCGTAACCACCTCCGGGGAGGATGGCGTGGAAGCGAAGATCGACACGATCAACTGGAAGGTCGAAGACGCCGAGCTGGGCGACTTTCCGCACTTCATGCTCAAGGAGATCTTCGACCAGCCGCGGGCGCTCGAGAACGCCATGCGCGGCCGGTTCTCCGACGATGGCAGCACCGCGAAGTTCGGCGGGCTGAACATGACCCCCTTCGAGTTGCGTCAGGTCGACCGCATCCTCTTTACCGCCTGCGGCACCGCGTGGCACGCGTGCCTTGTTGCTGAATACATGATCGAGCGCTTCGCGCGGATCCCGGTCGAGGTGGAATACGCCTCGGAGTTTCGCTACCGCAACGCCCCCCTGGACAAGAACACCCTGGTGTTCGTGATCTCGCAGTCGGGCGAGACGATCGATACTCTCGGTGCCTTGCGCGAAGCCAAGCGTAAGGGCTTCCGGACGCTCGGCATCACCAACGTCGTCGGCTCGACCATCGCGCGGGAATCCGATGGCGGCATCTACCAGCATGCCGGGCCGGAGATCGGCGTCGCCTCCACCAAGGCCTTCACCTCGCAGATTCTCATCGCGTCGATGCTGGCCCTCTACTTCGGCCGCATGCGCGACATGAGCTTTTCCGACGGTGTCGCCATGGTCCAGGCCTTCAAAAAGACGCCGGAATACGTGAGCCGGATCCTGGAGTCCGCCGATCAGATCCAGGCCATCGCGCGGCAATACGCGCAGATGAAGGACTTCCTGTTCATGGGACGCCTCTCGATGTTCCCGATCGCGCTCGAGGGCGCCCTCAAGCTCAAGGAGATCTCCTACATCCACGCGGAGGGCTATCCCGCGGCCGAGATGAAACATGGCCCGATCGCGCTGATCAGCCCGGAGTGTCCGAGTGTCTTCTTCGCGACCAGCGGCGAGACCTCGCAAAAGGTCATCGCGAATATTCAGGAGGTGAAGGCGCGCAAGGGGCCGGTCATCCTCGTGCGTTCGGAGGCGTGTGATGTGCCGGACGGTCTCGCTGACGACACCAT
>RFJS01000266.1 GCA_003694825.1 Verrucomicrobiota bacterium
CCGACCGGACCGCACCGCTCCGCCGCGACTTCCGCGGCCCGGCCCCCGCTCCCCGGAGGCGAACGCCCCGCCCTGCGCGCCACCGCTCTGCGCGCCCGCACGGCACCGCCCGCGATGCTCACGGATTGACGCGCCCCGGACGAAACGCCTTTCATCGCCCTTTCGCGGCGTGAGCCGCCCGCCCAGCAAGTCTTTTTCGTTCATACCATGTCCAACCAGCCGAAGCCGTACAAGCTCTTCATCCCAGGTCCGATCCAGGTGTCGGAGAAAACCTTCCGCGCGATGACCGCGCCCATGATCGGCCACCGCAGCCCGGATTTCGTCGAACTCTACAAATCCGTCCAGCCGGGCCTTCAGGCGCTTTTCGAGACGAAAGACCCCGTCTTCATCAGCACCAGCAGCGCCTGGGGCGTCATGGAAGGCTCCGTTCGCAATCTCACGAAGAAAAAGGTGCTCAACTGCATGAACGGCGCCTTCTCCGACAAGTGGAACGACGTCTCCACCCGCATCGGCAAGCCCACCGGCACCCTCCGCTTCGAGTGGGGCCAGCCCGTCGACCCCGAAGCCGTGCGCCGCGAGCTGAGCACCGGCGAATACGACACCATCACCTTCATCCACAACGAAACCTCCACCGGCACGATGAGCCCGATTGCCGAGATCATGGCCGTCGTGCGCGAATTCCCCGAGGTCATCTCCGTCGTCGATGCCGTCAGCTCCTTCTCGGCCGTGCGCATCCCGAAAGACGAACTCGGCATCGACGTCCTCCTCACCGGCTCGCAAAAAGCCCTCGCGCTCCCGCCGGGCCTTTCGCTGATCTCCGTCTCGCAACGGGCCATCGAACGGGCGAAGACCGTCGAGGGGCGCGGCTACTACTTCGACTTCCTCGAGTTCCTCAAGAACCACGAGAAAGGCATGACGCCGAGCACTCCGGCCATCCCGCTCATCCGCGCGTTGAAATCGAAGCTCGAGGATATCGAGGCCGAGGGCATCGAAAACCGTTTCGCCCGGCACAAGCGCCTCAACACCAGGGTCCGCGAGTGGGGAGCGGCCAACGGCTTCGAACTGTTCCCCGCGCCGGAGTTCGGCTCGATCTCGCTGAACTGCTTCAAAAACACCCGCAACATCGATCTGCCCGCCCTCAACCAGCGCCTCAAAGAGGCTCACGGCTGCGTCATCGACGGCGGCTACGGCAAGCTCAAGGGACAGACGTTCCGCATCTCCAACATGGGTGATGAGACCGACGAGACGATCGACACCCTCCTCGCCGCGCTCGACTCAGTTCTGAAAGAACTGAACGCCTGAGCTCCGCGGGAGGCGCTTGACAAATCGTCCGCCAGCCAGCTTTTCCCCCCGTTCCAACGCTCCCCCGCGCCGGGACGGGCCTCCCTCCCGTCGTGCCCGAACACGTCACCCTCAGCCTTCCTCTCTCTCCTGAACCAATCTGAATGAAGAGCCTCATCATCGCAGAGAAACCGAGCGTTGCCGCCGACCTCGCCCGCGCCCTCGGCAAAGTCCCGCGCAAGGGAGATCACTACGAAAACGACGAGCTGGTCATCACCTCCGCCGTCGGCCACCTCGTGGAGCTCAAGATGCCCGAGGACTACGACAAGCGCTATCGCTACTGGCGCCTCAAAGACCTGCCGATCATCCCGAAGAGCTTCGAACTCAAGCCGATCGAAAACAACAAGAAGCGCTTCGACGAAGTCCGCCGGCTGATGAACCGCAAGGACATCGACCTCATCATCAACGCCTGCGACGCCGGCCGCGAGGGCGAGCTGATCTTCACCTACCTCTACCAGCTCGGAAAGTGCAAGAAACCGGTGAAGCGCATGTGGATGTCCTCGATGACGAAGCAGGCCATCCAGGATGCGTATCGAGCCCTTCGCGACGGAGAGGAGATGCGCAACCTCGCCGACGCCGCCCGCTGCCGCTCCGAGGCGGACTGGGTGGTCGGCATCAACTGCACCCGCGGCGCCACCAAGCGTCTCTTCGGTTCGCGGGCCGGCAACGTCGCCGGCGTCGGCCGCGTGCAGACCCCCACCCTGGCGATCGTCATGGAGCGCGAGCGCCAGATCCGCAATTTTCAGCCGCGCACGTTCTGGCGCATCATCGGCACATTCAAGGTCAGCGCCGGTGAATACCAGGGCGTCTATCAGCGCGACGACTACAAGAAGGGCGGCGATGAGCACGACCGCGTCGACCGCGTCTGGTCGCGCGAAGACGCCGAGCGCGTCGCCGCCGCCCTCGCCGAGGGCACGCTCGCCGAAGTCAGCGAAGAGAAGAAACGCTCCCGCCAGTCCGCCCCGCGTCTCTACGACCTCACCACGCTCCAGCGCGAGGCCAACAACCGGTTCGGGTTTTCCGCCGACCGCACCCTGCGCATCGCCCAGGCCCTCTACGAACGGCACAAGGTCATCACCTACCCGCGCACCGACTCCCGCGCTCTGCCCGAAGACTACATCCCCGTCTGCCGCCAGACCCTCGAGGCGCTGCATTCCGGCTTCGGCGTCGACGCCTTTGCCACCGAGGCCCTCGAAAAGGGCTACGTGCGGCCGGACAAGCGCATCTTCAACAATGCGCAGGTCTCCGACCACTTCGCCATCATCCCGACCACCGATCTGAAAAAGAAACTCGCCGACGACGAGGCGAAGATCTTCGACATGATCATGCGCCGCTTCATCGCGGTCTTCTTCCCGCCGGCGCAATTCGACGTGACCACCCGCCTCAGCCGCGTCGCCGAATACACCTTCAAGACCGAGGGCAAGGTCCTCGTCGATCCGGGCTGGCTCGCCATCTACGGGCGCACCTCGGTCGACGAAAAGGACGCGGCCGCCAACCTCCCCCCGCTCACACCGGAAGACGGTTCGCCCGCCCGCGCCACCGTCACCGGCCGCGACATCCAGGAAGAACAGACCAAGCCGCCCCCTCGCTACACCGAAGCCACCCTGCTCTCCGCCATGGAAGGCGCCGGCAAGCTCGTCGAAGACGAAGACCTTGCCGACGCCATGAAGGAAAAGGGTCTGGGCACTCCGGCCACCCGAGCCCAGATCATCGAGAAGCTCATTCACGAAAAATACCTCGTGCGCGAGCGCCGCGAACTCGTCCCCACCAGCAAGGCCGAGACGCTCCTCGACTTCCTCTCCGCCATCGACGCCGAAGTGCTCACCCGCCCCGAACTCACCGGCGAGTGGGAATACAAGCTTCGCGAGATGGAGCACGGCAAACTCCGCCGCGAAACCTTCATGGCCGAGATCAGCGAGGTCACCAAAAGCATCGTCGAGCGGATGAAAAACTACTCCGCCAAAGAAGAGGCCACCGAGCTGTCGTGGAACAGCCCCTCCGACGGCAAGCCCATGCTCGACACCGTCCAGGCCTACCAGTCGCAGGACGGCGTCTACCGGATTTTCAAGACCATCGGCGGCCGCCGCATCTCCGAGGAGGAGGCCCGCCAGCTCGTCGAAAAGGGCGAAATCGGCCCGTTCGATGACTTCCGCTCCGCCCGCAACGGCGTCACCTACACCGCCATTCTCCGCCTCGAGGACGACGAGGAAACCGGCACGAAAAAAATCCGCATCATCCTCCCCTCCAACGACGACAAGGGCCCGCTCGAGGTCATCTGGCGCAACGAACAGACCGGGGAGGAACTCTGCGAGGGCGCGATGGAATACGTCCTGCGCAAGCCCGACGACAGTGATCAGGAAAACGGCGAAGTCCTCTTCCGCATGGGCCGCACCCTCTGCAAACGCGAAGTGCCGCGCGAGCAGGCCATCAAAATCGTCTCCGAGGGAAAGACCGATCCGATCGACGACTTCATCTCCAAGCGCGGCCGCAAGTTCACCGCCACGCTCGTGCGCAAGGGCAAGAAGATCGCCTGGGAATTCCCTCCGCGGGAACGCAAAGCCTCCGGGGAGGGCAAGGAAGGTGCCGGGGCCCCGCGGAAGAAGGCGAGCCGCACCGTCGACCTCAGCGGCGCCAAAGTCATCGGCACCAGCAGCCAGCTCGACGGCGCCGAGATCCTCGAAACCGACGAGCTCTACGTCGCCCGCCCCGCCGGCGATGACTCGGGCCGCGTGCTCTTCAAGATGAACAAGGTCCTCTGCCAGCGGGCCATCAAGCCCGAGGAAGTGATCGCTCTGCTCAACGAGGGCCGCACCCCGCTCATCGACGACTTCATCTCCAAGCGCGGCAAGCCCTTCTCCGCCTCCCTCGTGCTCTCCCGCAACAAGGCCAAGGCCGACTTCGAATTCCCCCCGCGCTGACGCATCCGGTAGGCC
>RFJS01000267.1 GCA_003694825.1 Verrucomicrobiota bacterium
CAGGAAGTGGCGTCCGTAGAGCCCGGCGCCGACCTCCCAGGCGGGGACAAACCACTCCTTCTCGACGCTCGGGCTGTCGGTCCAGGTGTTGCCGTCGAGGGAGATGTCGCGAAGCACGAAGTTGGCGTTCGCTCCGGAAAAAATGAATACGCTCCAGTCCCTCCACGGGGTGCGGCGGGTGTGGCCGTCGGGCGGCGGCAGGTGCACCATGCCGCGCATGAGGGTGGTGCCGAAGTCGTTGGGCAGTTTCCAGCCGAAGCGGATCTGGCCGCCGAGCTGGGCCTGCGTGAGAACGTTGCCGAGCATGACATTGGCGAGCGGGAGCACCTCGAGGGCCAGGCCGTCGGGACGGCCGGCGAGGCGGTAGCGCCGTCGTTGTTCGTAGACGACGTTGAGGATGGGCTCGTTTTTCAACTGGTAGTCCCACCCCTGCGGGTCGCGGCTGCCGGTGAGCTTGTGGACGAGCCGCTGGACCGGCTCAGCCATCGACCAGGGGCCGACGACGCCGGTGACGAGTTTCATGCCGTGGTAGACATTCTCGTGCTCGATGTGGAGCGAGACGCTCCCGTAGAGAAGGCCCATGTAGGGACGGTCCGCGGGGTCGGGCACGGGAAGGCTCGTGTCGGCGGGCGTGGTCATGATCTGGCCGAAATCGTAGCCGATGCTGCGGCGCCCGTTGCCCCAGGGCAGGCGGTCGGCGAAGCCATCGAGCCAGTTGGGCCCATCGTGCACCCAGGAGAGAGAGACGCCGTTGGTGTAGAACCGGTCGACCCCGGCGAAGGTGTCGTTCTCCCAGCGCAGGGCGAGGCTCGAGTGGCGGGGAGGCTTCTCGAGGTCGAGGGGGGCCTCGGTCTGGGCGGTGGCGGTCAGAGGCCAGAACCCGAGCAGCAGGAGGGTGAGGGCGGCGAAGAGGTGGCGAGGACGGCTGCGGGCCGGGATTGTTTGTGAGCGATCGCGGTGCGTCATCGGAATCGGGTTGAAGCGGGTGGGCCGGGAGCGGGCCTCAAGCCTGGTGCGGCCGTTGTCTCGTGCGAGCGTGGGAGGAAGGTGGCAGCGAGGCCAGTGCGAAGACACCCAGCCAGAGCAGGCCCACCGCCAGCCATTGCCAGAAGGCGAAACTCAGCCAGACGGGCAGGCCGGTCGCGCGCCAGTCGAAATCGGCCCAGCCGACATCTCGCTGATCGAGAAACAGCAGCAGCTCGCTGGTCCCGGCCCCGACGAGCGGGATGAGCAGAGCGACCGCCACCCAGCGGCGGGCACCCCGCTCGCGCATGTCCGGGAGAAAGGCGCCGATCTGCCCGGCAAAGAGAAAGACAAAGGCGACGAACGCCACGATCTCGTGGGCCTGGTGAATCCGGCTCGAGAGGTGAAAGAAAACGGCGCGTTCGATACCGACGAGGATCCCGCCGATGAGCCCGAGCCGCAGGGCGATGGCCGGCCAGAGGTGGCGGCCGCCCTCCCGCAGATGGGCGGCGAGGCGTGTGGTGACCGGCCAGAGGCACGCGAGCGCCAGCGCCAGTGCCACGGCAAACCACGGACCGCCTTCGGGATTGTATTTGCGGGAAGCGAGCGCGGAGACGACATCGTAGCGCCAGTCGAACCCTCCGGGAAATCGCGCGGCCGCCACCGCCAGCCCGGTGGTCACGAGCGCGGTCGCCGCCAGCCAGGCGAGCCGGGCGCGGCGATCGATGCTCGAGGTTTCAGGATGTGGAGCGGGCATGGACGGCGACACCGGTAGTCGAAGCCGGGAGCGTTGCAAGCGGCGCGGCTTTCTCCGCTCGAGCGACGAGGCGATACGGGGATTGAGTTTTCCCGCCGGGCCGCCCCACTGTAGCGGGCCAATGGCCGGGAACGACAAAGGGAATGACGGGCCGCCGCCGACGCGGTGCGCCTGGTGTGGCGATGATCCGTTGTATGTGCGCTACCACGACGAGGAATGGGGCGTGCCGGTGTGGGACGATGACCGGCTGTTGTTCGAGTTTCTCGTGCTCGAGGGGGCGCAGGCGGGGTTGAGCTGGCGGCAGATTCTCGGACGGAGAGAGGCCTACCGGGCGGCCTTTGCGGGATTTGATCCGGAGCGGGTGGCCCGTTTCGATGAGCGCGATATCGAGCGGTTGCTGGGGAATCCCGGGATCGTGCGAAACCGGCTGAAAGTGGCCTCGGCGGTGAAAAACGCCCGGGCCTTTCTCCGGGTGCAGGAGGCATTCGGCAGCTTCGCGGCCTATCAGTGGCGGTTCGTCGACGGAAGGCCGATTCAGAACGCGTGGCGCCGCCAGGAGGACGTGCCGGCGCACACCGCCGTTTCGGACGCGATGAGCCGCGATCTGAAGCAGCGCGGCTTTTCCTTTGTCGGGACCACGATCATTTACGCGCACATGCAGGCGGTGGGCATGGTCAACGATCATCTCGTAGCCTGCTTCCGGCATCGCGAGGTTCAGGCGCTGGGGAGGCGTCGGTCATGAACCGGGGCGTCGGCGAGAGCGAGTGGCGGCGGTTCTTCGCCAGCCGGCCGGGACGGCGGTTTCAGGAGCGCTATCACCGGCATCGGGCCGCCCTGTCGCGCCGTTCACCGCTGCTGCGCGTGCTGC
>RFJS01000268.1 GCA_003694825.1 Verrucomicrobiota bacterium
AAGGCCTCCATGCCCACGCAGGCGCACACGAGGTTGCGGTCGCCGTAGACGTTGTCCACGCGGGCGACGGCCGGCCAGAATTTCCACTCGCGGGTCCATGCGGCCGGGAAAGCCGCGGTTTCGCGCGGGTAGGGGTGCTTCCAGTCGTCGGCGCAGACCATGGTGGCGGTGTGCGGCGCGTTCTTCAGGACGTTGTCCTCCGCGTCGGCCTCGCCTCGCGCGACGGCCTGCATCTCGCCGTAGATGGCGATCATGGCGTCGCAGAATCGATCGAGTTCGGCCTTCGATTCACTCTCGGTGGGCTCGATCATGAACGTGCCGGGGACCGGGAAGGACATCGTCGGGGCATGGTAGCCGTAGTCCATGAGGCGCTTGGCGGCGTCTTCCACCTCGATGCCGTGTTGTTTCCAGGCGCGCAGGTCCACGATGCACTCGTGGGCGACCAGGCCGTTGTTGCCCCGATAGAGTACGGGGAAGTAGGGGGCGAGGCGGCTGGCGACATAGTTGGCGTTGAGGATGGCGATGCGCGTGGCTTCGGTGAGCCCCTCGGCCCCCATCATGCGGATATACATCCAGGAGATGGGCAGGATCGAGGGCGAGCCGTAGGGGGCGGCGGAGACGGCGCCGCCGCCATGGGCGCCGTCCTCTCCGGCGAAGACGTGGCCCGGGAGAT
This sequence comes from Verrucomicrobiota bacterium, assembly GCA_003694825.1. Classification (GTDB taxonomy): domain Bacteria; phylum Verrucomicrobiota; class Verrucomicrobiia; order Opitutales; family Opitutaceae; genus J108. The sequence goes on from RFJS01000268.1 coordinate 674, forward strand.
GATCGACGAGATGGGCGGCCACGCCGATCGGCCCCATCCCGGGGCCGCCGCCGCCGTGCGGGATGCAGAAGGTCTTGTGGAGATTGAGATGGCAGACGTCTGCTCCGATCGCGCCGGGCGAGGTGAGGCCGACCTGGGCGTTCATGTTCGCCCCGTCCATGTAGACCTGGCCGCCGTGCTCGTGGATGATGGCGCAGATCTCGCGTATCGAGGCCTCGAACACGCCATGGGTCGAGGGGTAGGTGACCATGAGGGCGGCGAGGTTTTCGGCGTGTTTTTCCGCCTTCGCGCGGAGGTCGGCGACATCGATGTTGCCCTGCTCGTCGCAGGCGACCGGGACGATCTGAAAGCCGCACATGGCGGCGCTGGCGGGATTGGTGCCGTGGGCGCTGGTGGGGATCAGGCAGATGTTGCGGTGGCCCTCGCCGCGCGCCCGGTGGTAGCTGCGGATCGCGAGCAGGCCGGCGTATTCGCCCTGGGAGCCGGCGTTGGGCTGCAGCGAGATGGCGGCAAACCCGGTGATCTCGGCGAGCCAGGCCTCGAGGTCGGCGAAGAGCTTGCGGTAGCCGCGTGCCTGCTCGGCGGGCGCGAAGGGGTGGATGCCGGTGAATTCCGGCCAGGAGATCGGGAGCATCTCGCTGGCGGCGTTGAGCTTCATCGTGCACGAGCCGAGCGAGATCATCGAGTGGCAGAGCGAGAGGTCACGCGATTCGAGCCGCTTGATGTAGCGGAGCATCTCGTGCTCGGTGTGGTAGCGGTTGAAGACGGGGTGCTCGAGAAAGGCCGAGGTGCGGGCATGCGGCTCGGGGAAGGCCGGATCGATGCTGTCGGCGGCCGGCAGGGTGGCGCCTTCGCTGAAGAGGTTGAGCAGGGCCTCGACGTCGGCGAGGGTGGTCGTTTCGTCGAGCGAGATGCCCACGGTGTGGGCGTCGATGCGGCGGAGGTTGAAGCGGCGGGCTTCGGCGGCGGCGTGGACGCGCTCGGCGGCGATGTTGCCGACTTTGAGCGTGTCGAAGACGGGCTCGGCGTTGACCGTGGCGCCGGCGGCGCGCAGTCCGGCCGCGAGTCGCTCGGTGAGCTGTTTCACGCGCGTGGCGATCCGTCGCAGGCCGTCGGGGCCGTGGTAGACGGCATACATCGAGGCCATCACGGCGAGGAGCACCTGGGCGGTGCAGATGTTGGAGGTGGCCTTGTCCCGGCGGATATGCTGCTCGCGCGTGCCGAGGGCGAGGCGCAGCGCCGGGTTGCCCTCGGCGTCGCGCGAGACGCCGACGAGGCGGCCGGGCATCTGGCGTTTGAAGGCGTCGCGCGTGGCGAGGAAGCCGGCATGAGGACCGCCATAGCCCATGGGGACGCCGAAGCGCTGGGCGGAACCGACGGCGATGTCGGCCCCGAACTCGCCGGGCGCCCGCAGCAGGGTGAGGGCGAGCAGGTCGGTGGCGACGACGGCGAGGCCGCCGGCTTCGTGCACGGTGGCAAAGAAGGCCGCAAAGTCGTGGATCGAGCCGAAGGTGTCGGGATACTGCACGAGCGCACCCACGAGGGCGGGTTCGGGCGTGTAGTCGGCATGGTCGCCGACGGTGACGGCGATCCCGAGCGGCTCGGCACGGGTTTTGACGATGTCGATCGTCTGCGGGTGACACTTTTCCGAGACGAAGAAGCGTGGCTCCGTGCCGCGCGGCAGGCGCTTGAGCCGGTGGCACATCATCATGGCCTCGGCGGCGGCGGTGCCTTCGTCGAGCATGGAGGCGTTGGCGATTTCCAGCCCGGTCAGATCGCAGACCATGGTCTGGAAGTTCAGGAGAGCCTCGAGCCGGCCCTGGGAGATTTCCGACTGGTAGGGGGTGTAGGCGGTATACCAGCCCGGGTTTTCCAGGATCGTGCGCTGGATCACGGCGGGGGTATGGGTGCCGTAGTAGCCGAGGCCGATGAAGCTGCGGTAGACGCGGTTGAGCGAGGCGATTTCCCGCAGTTCGGCGAGGGCTTCGGCTTCGCCGACCGGCTCGGGCAGGCGCATCGGGCCGCGGCGGATATCGGCGGGCACGGCCGCGTCGATCAGGGCCTCGAGCGAGGGATACCCGATGGTCTCGAGCATGGCGGCGATGTCCGCCGGCCCCACGCCGAGATGGCGATGGACGAAGGCGTCGACGTCGTGGCGCTGGCGGGCGGATGACTGCGGTTCTGGCGCGGACGAGGTCTGCATGGGCCGAACGTAGAAACCGGCTCGGGCCCTGCAATGCGGATTTGCAGCCGCAAGACCCCGGGAGGTGCACTCGGCGTTCTCCGGCGGGGGGGCGGCCGGCGGCAGGGTGCCGCCGCCGGCTGTTCTATTCGTCGGCCGGCAGCAGGGCGCGCAGTTGCGTGCGAAGCACGGCGGGGTCCGCGGTGGGGAGCTGGCAGACGAAGTTGTGGCAGAGGTAGGCGGTGGGCTTCCCGTCGATCGGCGCCATGCCTTCGATGAAGTCGAGGTGTCGGGCGAGGAAGGCCTGGCCGGCTCCGCTGTCGGCATGCAGGAGCATGGCATGAGGGATGAGGGCTTCGGCGAAGGGCCGGAGGATCGCGGCTTCGGGTGAGGCGGCGCCGTCTGCGGCGACGACGAGCTGCACGGGCTTGTGAATGACGAAGCCGATGGCGTCGACGAGGGCGGGCATGCGATCGGGCTGTTCTTCGATCAGGGGAAGGAAGGCCCGCACGGTCTGTTCCGCCATGGCCCGGAACTCGGCGTTGTCGAGGAGGAGTCCGAGGCGGGCGAGATTGCGGGCGGCGACGGAACTCGGGGCCGGGACGACCCCGTCGTAGGCTTCCTTCTCGCGGGTGAAGATGGTGTTCCCGGAGGCCGCTTCGGAGTAGAAGCCGCCGTGTTCGCCGTCGTGGAAGTGGGCGATGTGGGTTTGCTGCAGATCGGCGGCCCACTGGACGCGCGCGATATCGCCGGTGGCTTCGTAGAGGTCGAGGAGGCCGGCGATGAGGAAGGCGTAGTCTTCGGAGAAGGCCTCGACGGTCGACGGGGTTTCCCGGAAGAGGCGGCGGAGGGTTCGCGTCTCGGGCTCATAGAGGCGGGCGCGGAGAAAGTCGGCCGCCTGTCCGGCGGCCTCCGCCCAGGCGTGCTCGCCGAGGGCCAGGGCGGCCTGGCTGAGCGCGGAGATGGCGAGCCCGTTCCATCCGGCGATGATTTTGTCGTCCCGGAAGGGGCGCGGACGGTTTTCGCGGGCCGCGAAGAGGCGCTGGCGAATGCGCTCGAGGCGGGTGCTGAGCGCGGCCGGGGTTGTCTCCAGCTCGGCGGCGAGTGTATCGAGATCGACGGCCTGGCGCAGGATGTTGCGTCCGGCGAAGGCTTCGGGCTCGGGCCCTTCGGGCGCGTTGCCTTCCGGACGAAGGTCATACCAGCGGATGGCGAGCGCGATGTCTTCGGGATCGGCGAGGACGTCGCGGATCTGTGCGAGGGTCCAGACGTAGAAGGCCCCTTCGGTTTTATGGTCGGCCTCGGCGGTTGCGAAGCTCTCGGCGTCTTCGGCGCTGTGGAAGGCGCCGCCGGCGTCACGCAGGTCGCGCAAGAGGTAGTCGACGGTCTGGCGGATGACGGCCTCGAATTCCGGATCATGGGTCACGCGCCAGGCTTCGACGCAGGCGGTGAGAAGGAGCGCCTGGTCGTAGAGCATTTTCTCGAAGTGCGGGAGGTTCCAGGCGGCGTCGACCGCGTAGCGGTGGAAGCCGCCGCCGAGGTGGTCGCGAAGGCCGGAGCGCACGATGTTGCGCAGGGTGGAGAGGGCCATGTCACGCGCCTGGCGTCGGAGATCAGCGGGGAGATCGCGGATCTGGCCGGCCCGCAGCAGGAAGGAGAGGTTGATGGGTGTGGGGAATTTGGGGGCGCCGCCGAATCCGCCGTGCTCGGCGTCGTAGGTGGCGGCGAGGGCGGAGATCGTGCGGGCGGTGAGGTTCAGGTCGATGGCGGTGTCGCTGTCGGGTGGCGGGGTGGCGGCGAACTCGTTGAGCGCCCGGGTCATCTGGTCGCTCTGGGCAAGGAGGTTTTCGCGGTCGGTTTCCCAGAGTTGGTGGATGCGCTGGAGGATGTCCCGGAACCCGGGGAGGCGGCGGGCGGGGTCGGATTTCGGGGGGAAATAGGTGCCGCCGAAGAAGGGCTTTCGCTCAGGGGTGAGGAAGACGTTGAGCGGCCAGCCGCCGCTGCCGGTGAGGCGCTGCACGAAGTTCATGTAGACGCGATCGACGTCGGGGCGCTCCTCGCGGTCGAC
>RFJS01000269.1 GCA_003694825.1 Verrucomicrobiota bacterium
AAAAAACCCGCCCGGATGTTCCGGACGGGTTGAAAAGTGTTCCAGCCTGGCGGCTTCGGCTGCGCGCTTAGCGCTTGGAGAACTGGAAGCGCTTGCGGGCGCCGGGCTGACCGGCCTTCTTGCGCTCCTTCTCACGGTGATCGCGGGTGAGCAGGCCGGCCTTCTTCAACACCGGCCGAAGCTCCGGATCAAACTTGAGCAGGGCGCGGGAGATGCCGTGGGAAACCGCTCCGGCCTGACCGCTGCTGCCGCCGCCGTCGACATTGACGAACACATCGACCTTGTCCTTGAGCTCGACGGTGACGAGCGGACGCACGGCCACGCGCGAAAAATTCTCGTGCTTGAAGTAGTCCTCGAGCGGCTTGCCGTTGATCTGCACGACGCCGCTGCCCGCCTTCACGCGCACACGGGCAGTCGAGGTCTTCCGGCGGCCGGTTCCCCAAAATACATTGGCTTCTGAAGCGTCACTCATGGGTGTTTCCTTCCGTGTCTATGCTCAGAGCGGCTGCGGGTTCTGCGCCTGGTGCGGATGCTCCGGGCCGCGGTAGATCCTGAGCTTGGTCATCATCTTCCGGGCGAGCCGATTCTTCGGCAGCATGCCACGCACGGCGTGCTCGATGATGAACTCCGGACGACGCTCACGCATTTCCTTGAGGCTGCGATACTTTTCGCGTCCGACGTAGCCGCTGAAGAACATGTATTTGTTCTGTTCTTCCTTCTTGCCGGTCAAGGCAACCTTCTCGGCATTGACCACGACGACGTAGTCTCCGGTGTCCACGTGAGGCGTATAGGTCGGCTTGTTGCGCCCGCGAAGCACGTTGGCGATGCGCACGGCCAACCGACCGAGCACCTGGTCCGTGGCGTCGATCACGTACCAGTTCGGCTGCACCTCCTCCTTTTTGGCAAGCAAAGTCTTCATTTGGAGAAAAGAGGGAGAGGAAGATAGCCCGGCCGCGGTGCTGTCAACGCCAGAAATGCACTGAGGGCGCATTTCACGAAAAAGCCCGCCCCTCGTGCGGAGGGACGGGCTCGAAAATCACGTTGTGCTCTCCCGAATCGGGCGAGGCGCCGGCCGGGCCGAACGCACCGACCGGCTCAGAAGCCGACGGTCGCGCCGACGGTGAAGTAGAACTTGTCGCCGTCGTAGTCGGAGAGATCGTTGTAGTAGTAGTGGAGGCCGATGTTGAGCGTGGCGTGCTCGTTGAGGTTGAAGGGCACCACCGCGCTCGCGCCATACCAGGCATAGGAGTCACCCTCGTCGACGTTCACGTAGCCGATGGTGGCCGAGAGGTCGAGCGAGGACTTGATGCTCTCGAGCGGGATGCTGCCGCCGAGGCTACCCTGCACGGTGATGTTCTTCAGGTCCACATCGTAGTAGACATACAGGCTCGGCGTCACCACGCCCATCTCGCTGGAGATGCCGACGTAGGGCTCAAAGGTGGAATCGGCGTCGGTGTAGTAGTAGTAGGTGGCACCGAGGTCGATTTTCGTGTTCTCGTTGAGGTCGTAACCCCAGCCGGCGTAGAAATCGTATTCGTTGATCCAGCCCTTCGACGACATGTTCTCGACCGGGAAGGCACCCCAGTAGCCGAGATAGAAGTTGTCGTAGCCGAACTCGATGGACGGGTGCACCGCGTTGTCAGCGAGCTGCACGCCGCGGAACACATATTCCGAGGCAAAGGTCACGTCCGCAGAAACGGTCGTGGGCGCGTAAGAGGCGCTCCCGCTCAGGAGGGAAGCCAATCCAAGAACCAGTATCTTCTTCATGGTTGTAATCTCGTAGGTTTGGTAAGTCTGTCTCTGATTCTCAGAGACGCCTGAACTTCAAAGATTTACTCTGCCCGTTGGCAAGAGCATATCGAGAACCAGGCGCGCCGCAGACAACGATTTCGCATGCAGAACAGACCGGACACACCCCCCGATGAAGCCGCTCCCGTGCCAGCGGGCTTCGAAAAAGATTATGGTATTTTTACGGCCTCGACGCTGATGTTCTGCGCCGTCGGCCTCGGGGCTTTCGGCGCGCACGGCCTCAGGGATTTCCTCCAGCAGCACGGGTATGCCGCCGTTTGGGAAACCGCTGTGCTCTATCAGCTTATACACGCGCTGGCCCTATTCGCCGCCGGGCTGTTCGCGCGTGCCCGCCCGGAGGTGCGGCGGGCGCGATCCTTCGTCTTCGCGGGCCGCCTGCTCCTTGCCGGCACGCTTCTTTTCAGCGGCTCCCTTTATGCTCTTTGCCTTGGTGCACCGAAGTGGATCGGGCCGGTCACGCCGCTTGGCGGGCTTTCTCTGATGGCCGGGTGGATCGGATACGGAATCTGGTCGCTAAGGGCCGGCATCTCGACAAAACGCGAGGCATGAACCTGCCCGAGCCGCTGGCGCGTGCCATTGCCGCGTTGACCGAAATCGGTCGCCCCCTGCTCGTCGGCGGCTGCGTGCGGGATTGGCTGCTCGGGCTCACGCCGAAGGATTTCGACGTCGAAGTCTTCGGCGTCGACTGGGAAAAGCTGGTCGCCGTGCTGCGCCAACACGGTCCGGTCAACCTCGTCGGAAAGTCCTTCGGCGTCGCCAAGGTCCGGCTCGGGGGCGTCGACTACGATTTCAGCCTCCCGCGCAGGGAGGTAAAGGTCGCCAGCGGGCACCGGGGCTTCGCCGTGGAACCCGACCCCGCCATCGACCCGGCCACCGCGGCGCTGAGGCGGGATTTTACGATCAATGCCATCTATTTCGACCCCGCCTCGGGCGAAGTGCTCGACCCCCTCGACGGACGCCGGGATCTGCGGGCGGGCATCCTTCGACACACGGGACCGGCCTTTGCCGAAGACCCCCTGCGCGTGCTGCGGGCCTTCCAGTTCGCCGCCCGGTTCGACTTTGAGGTCGCCCCCGAGACCATCGAGCTGTGCCGGACGATGTTGCCGACTTTCGCCGAGCTGCCTGTCGAGCGCGTCTGGGGCGAATGGGAGAAATGGTCCACCACCGCACAAAAGCCTTCGCGAGGCCTGCAGGTGCTCAAGCAAACCGGCTGGCTCACCTGTTTCCCCGAACTCGCGGCTCTCGATGGATTACCGCAGGAACCGGCATGGCATCCGGAGGGCGATGTCCTCACGCACACCGGCCATTGTCTCGACGCGCTCGTCCAGCTCGAGGCCTGGCGGCAGGCCAACGCTCCCGGCCGGCGCATCCTCTCCTTCGCCGTGCTCTGCCATGACCTGGGCAAAGCCGAGACGACGACCCGCGCCGAGCGGCACGGCGTCATGCGCTGGGTGAGTCCGGGCCACGATCGCGCCGGCGGTCCCCTCGCCGAACGCTTCCTCGAGCGCATCGGTTCGCCTCACGATCTGCGCAAGCCTGTCCGCCAGCTCGTCGAATGCCACCACGTGCACCAGAGCTGGCCGCTCGAAGGCCCGTCCGCGGCCGCGGTTCGCCGCCTCGCCCGCAAGCTTTCGCCCGCTTCGATCGATCAGCTCACGGTCGTCATGGAAGCGGACCATCGCGGACGCCCGCCGCTGCTTTCCGAGGAAACGGCCCTGCGCATCGAGCGGCTCCGCGCAAAGGCCGCTGAGCTTTCACTGCAAACGGCTCCGCCCCCCCCGCTTCTTCGCGGTCGCGACCTCATCCGCCTCGGCCTGAAACCGTCCCCGGAATTCAGCCGCATCCTGCGCGCTGCCTACGAGGCCCAGCTCGACGGCGCCTTCCACACCCATGAAGAGGCCGTCGCGTGGGTGCAGTCCCGCTTCGATCTCGACACCCGCTGAGGGACTCTGCCGCTTCTGTGGCTTGCCGCGGTCCTCCGCCCGCGCTACCAAACCGCTTTCACTGCCTGACTGACCACCCAACCCTGAAAAATGACTACGCTCGAACAGCTCAAACAGCACACGATCGTCGTCGCCGACACCGGTGACTTCAACGCGATGCGCGAATTCGGCCCGCGCGACGCCACGACCAATCCCAGCCTCATCCTCAAGGCGGCCCAGAAGCCTGAATACGCCGACCTCGTCGACGCCGTCGTTGCCCGGCACCGTGAAGCCGCCCGAGCGCACGCCGACACCCTCGGCTACCTCGTCGACCGTCTTCTCATCGCCTTCGGCCTCGAGATCCTCAAAATCATTCCCGGCCGCGTCTCCACCGAAGTCGACGCCCGCCTGTCCTTCGACACCGAAGGCACCGTCGCCAGGGCCCGCGAACTGATCGCCCTCTATGGCGAACACGGCATCTCTCCGGAACGCATCCTCATCAAGATCGCCTCCACCTGGGAGGGCATCGCCGCGGCGGAAATCCTCGAGAAAGAGGGTATCCATTGCAACATGACCCTGCTCTTCTCCCTGCCGCAGGCCGTGCGCTGCGCCGAGGTCGGCGCCACGCTCATCTCGCCGTTCGTCGGCCGGATCCTCGACTGGCACAAGGCCAAATACAACCGCGACTACACCGGCGCGGAGGATCCCGGCGTGCAATCCGTCAAGCGGATCTACAACTACTACAAGAAGTTCGGCTACAAGACCGAGGTCATGGGCGCGAGCTTCCGCAACACCGATGAGATTCTCGAGCTGTGCGGCTGCGACCTGCTCACCATCAGCCCCGACCTTCTCGCCCAGCTCCAGAACGACACGCGCCCGGCCCCCCGCAAGCTCTCGCCCGAAGACGCCGCCCGCGCCGACATCGAGCGCCTCGAACTCGACGAGAAGACCTTCCGCTTCCTCCTCAACGAGGACGCCATGGCCACCGAAAAGACCGCCGAGGGCATCCGCAACTTCTGCGCGGACATCGTCAAACTCGAGAAGCTCATCGCCGAAAAGCTCGGTTGAGCGCGCCGAGCCCGTCCTCCCGGCGGCGCGCCGCCACCTCGCGCATCACGGCCGGCCTCACCCCTTCACGGCGCCGGTCGTGATGCCGCGGATCAGGTGTTTCTGCACAACGAGGTAGAACACCAGGAGCGGAAGGGTCACGATGACCAGCCCCGCAAATAGCATCCCGAAATCCGTCTCATACTGCGAGGCGATCGCGAGATTCGCCAGCGCCAGCGGCAGCGTCCGTGGCGCCTCGGGACCACCCCCGGAAAGAAACATGAAGGCGTAGAAATACTCCTTCCAGATGCCGATGAACTGAAAGATCGCCACCGTCACCAGCCCCGGGCGTGCCAGCGGAAGCATGACATGCCAGAACGCCCGCGCTTCGCTGCAGCCGTCGATCACCGCCGCCTCGTAGAGCGCCCGCGGCAGCCCGCGAAAGAATCCGGCGAGGATAAAGATCGCGAAGGGCAGGCCGTTGGCCACATAGACCAGGATGAGGCCGGCCAGCGAATTCAGCAGCCCGAGCGCCCGCAGCTCGAAAAACAGCGGCACGATGCTCAACTGCACCGGGATCATCAGCCCCGCCAGAAAAAGCCCGTAAACCACCCGCCCCAGAGGATGAAAAAACCGGCTCAGCGCATAGGCCGCCATCGAGCCGAGCAGCAGTATCCCGGCAACCGATACCACCGTGACGACGACGCTCGAGAGAAAATAGTCGCCGAAACGCGCCCCGGTCCAGGCCCTCGCGAAATTGTCCCACTGCAGGGCATCCACCGCGGGGAGCCCCAGCGGATCGCGAAAGATCGCCGCATCCGTCTTCAGCGCGCTCGCCGCAACCCACAACATCGGCAGCACCGTCCAGGCGAGATAGGCGAGGAGCACGCCGTAGACGAGGCCCCGGGAAATCCTGCCGCTCCGCCGTCTCATGCCACCGCCTCCTCTCTGCGGGAAAACGCCAGCACCGCCGCCACCCCCGCCAGCACGAGAAGAAACATCACCACCGCGATCGCGGTCGCCCGGCCCACGGCGAACTCCCGAAACAGCGTCGACACCATCCAGGTAGCCAGGACGTGGCTGCCGCTGGCGGGATCCTGCGCGGTGAGCAACCAGATCAACTCGAAGGTGTTGAGCCCGCCGATGAGGATGAAGACGATCGAGATCGCGAGCACCTCGCGGATCATCGGCAGAGTGATGCGGAAGAACTGCACCAGCGGCGAAGCGCCGTCGATCTCCGCTGCTTCGTAATACTGGGCGTCGATGCCCTGCATCGCGGCGAGGTAGAGCACGAGGTTGAAGCCCACCGTCAGCCAGATGTAGATCGGTATCAGCGCCCAGTAGAGCCGCTCCTGCCCCAGCCAGGCAAAATTCTCAAAGCTCTCCAGCCAGCCCGTCAGCCACCACGGTCCGGTCAACGCCTCGAGCATCCGTCCAGCCGATACGAGCAGGTTATTGGCGATGCCGGCGGCGGGGTCGAAAATATTCAGCCAGATCAGCGTGGCGGCCACGCCGCCGAGGATGTTCGGAAAAAGAAAGCAGGCCCGGAAGAGGTTGGCCCCGCCCACTCCGCGGTGGATCAGCGCCGCGAAGAACAGCGCCAGGGGCACGACGACGAGCGCCGGCACGATCATGACAAAGAGATTGTTGCCCAGCGCCTGCCAGAAGATGTCGCTCTCGAAAAGCAGCCAGCCGAAGTGATGCAGCCCGATCCACTCGCGCGGGTTGAGCGCGTCCCAGCGGCTGAACGCCCAGAGAAACGACCCCAGGCCCGGCAGCAGGACGAGACCGGCAAACAGCAGCCATGCCGGCCCCACGAATCCCGCGGCCCATCCCCCATGCAGGCGCCCGAGCCAGACGCCACTCCCCGCGCCGCCGCCAGCATTTCCGGCCCGGCGCCTCCGGGCCCGCCGCCAGCCCGCGTATCCAACAGCCACCCACAGCGCCGACAATACCGCGATCAGGCCGCCGCCCGCCCACGGATGCCGGACCTCCACCCGCGGCGGCCCCTCGGCCCGCTCCCGCACCGCCTGTGCCGCCGCCTCCAGCTCCCGGGCGAATGCCTCGGGCGTGAACTGCCCGGACATGAGACGGTGGCGCAGGTCCGTCATCGCCTGCTCGACCAGGGCCGTGTAGGCGACCGATCCCGGCGGCTGCCCGTAACTGCCCCGGCTGCGTGCGATCATCGCGGCCGTGTCCGCCATCAGCGGCGAGAACGCTTCGGCCGGGATGCCCCGCACCGCCGCCGGTGAATCGAGCTGCCGGGCGAAGGCGATGGCGCGTTCACGCGAGGTGAGGAACCGGAAGAAATCGACTGTCTCCGCCACGTGCCGGCTTCTCGAAAAGACGAAGTAGTAGCCGCTGCCGGTCTGCAGATCGTCGGGATCCGCCACGCCATCCTCGAAGACGGGAAAGTTGAACTGCCCCAGCTCGAAGTCCGGAGGCAGCTTGCCCCGCATCTCGCTGACAAACCACGACCCGCTCACGGTCATCGCCGCCCGCCCCTCGATGAAGGCGAGTTGCGCGGCGGTGTGCGTCATCCCTTCGTATCCCTCGAGAAAGCACTCGGTGGCGAGCCGCTGCAGGACGGCCGCGGCGCGCACGAAGCGGGGATCGCTCCGGGTGCCGGGCTCGAGCCGGTTGTAGGCGTCGTAGCCGGCGCGTCCCACGAGGTTGTAATGGGCCGCCCGCAGAAAGAAGTCTCCGTAGCGAAGGTACACGCCCGGAAAACTGAAGGGGGCGACGCCGGCCGCCCGCATTTTTTCCGCCAGCGCAAAAAGCTCATCCCACGTGCGCGGGACCGTCCACCCGTGCTCGGCGAACTGCCGTTTGTTGTAGAAGATGCAGATCACCGCGTGCGCGAACGGCACGCCGTAGACGCCCTCGCCGACACGCCAGCGCTCGAGCACGCCGGGCAGAAAGGTGTCGGCCCAGCGAGCGTCGCCCTCCCAGTTCGGCCCCTCGAGCCACGGTGTCAGGTCGACGACCTCGCCGGCCTCGATGAGGTTGGGCCACAGCAGGGCCGCATCCGTCGCGTCCGGAAAATCCCGGCCGATGGCGCGAATGCGCACCTTGTCGGCGATGCGCGGGTCGCCGTAGAGGTTGATCCGCACGCCCGGACGCCGGGCCTCATACCGGCGTGCCGTCTCTTCGAAAAACCCCAGTCCGTAGCCGCCGGTGAATACGGGGATCTCGATCTCCACCACGGGCGCGGACCCGGCGGCGGAGAGCCAACCAGGAAGGAGCCAGGTCCAGGCCAGCGCCAGCAACCAGGCGCCCCTGCCGCGCCACCACCGTGCTGGGCTGTTTCCAGTTCCGCTCATCTGCCGCTCCCACGATTCACCGCGCCGAGAGCGAAGTTCAACCAAACTATGCCGCCCGGCCTTTCCGTGCACCGACACGGCCCCCATCGGACGCGGGGCGGAAGACCGTCGTGATCCGGAAACGGCGAAGCCGCAGGCACCCGACCTGCGGCTTCGCGAAAAGGGACGTCGGTCCACTCGAGGCGACGACGCGCTCAACCGCGCTGGTCGATCGGCACGTAGTCGCGAGTGGTCGGACCGGTGTAGATCTGGCGCGGACGATAGATGCGGCCCTTCGGGTTGCTGGCCACTTCATGCCAGTTGGCGATCCAGCCCGGCATGCGCCCGATGGCGAACATGACGGTGAACATGTTCAGCGGGATGCCGATCGCGCGCATGATGATACCGCTGTAGAAGTCGACGTTCGGGTAGAGCTTGCGCTCGATGAAGTAGTCTTCCTTGAGGGCGGTATCCGCGAGCTTGCGGGCGATGTCCAGCAGCGGATCGTCGATGCCGAGGGCGTCGAGAAGCTGGTCCGCCAGCCGGCCGATGATCTTGGCGCGCGGGTCGAAGTTTTTGTAGACGCGGTGGCCGAAGCCCATCAGGCGGGCCTTCCCGGTCTTGGCGGCCTCGATGAATTTCGATCCGTCGTCGCCGGACTCGTGGATGTCGGTGAGCATCTTGATCACCGCCATGTTGGCGCCGCCGTGGAGCGGTCCCCACAGCGCGCAGATGCCGGCCGCCGCCGAGGCGAAGAGGTTGGCGCCGGAAGAGGCGACCATGCGCACCGTCGAGGTGCTGCAGTTCTGCTCGTGGTCGGCGTGCAGGAGCAGGATCATGTTGAGCGCCTTCGCCACGATCGGCGGGCACTCGTAAAGATCATAGGGCTCCGAGAACATCATGTGCAGGAAGTTCTCGCAGTAGCCGAGGTCGCGTTTCGGGTAGATGATCGGCAGGCCGCGGCTCATCCGGTAGGTCATCGCCGCGATGGTGCGGATCTTCGAGAGCGCGGTCGCCGCGGCATCATCGAAGTTCTCCAGATCGAGCTTCGAGTCGTTGGTGGCCAGCGTCGGGTAATAGCAGCCGAGCGCGCTCATCATGGCGCCGAGGATGGCCATGGGATGCGCGTCGCGCGGGTAGTTCTCGAAGAGATAGACCATCCGCTCGTGAATGAAGGCGTGCTCGGAAAGCAGTTCGCGGAACTTTTTGCGCTGCTCTTTCGTCGGCAGCTCGCCGTAGATGATCAGGTAGGCGGTTTCGACGAAGTCGGAGTTTTCCGCCAACTGCTCGATGGGATAGCCGCGATAGCGCAGAATGCCGTTTTCTCCATCAACAAAAGTGATCGAGCTCTGGCAGGAGCCCGTGTTGCCATAGCCTTCGTCGTAGGTGATGTATCCCGTTTCCTTGCGGAGCGCGCGGATGTCCACGGCGCGCTCGTTTTCCGAACTGACGATGACCGGAAGGGTCAGCTCCTTGTTTTCGAGTTTGAGAAGGGCTTCTTTCGACATGGCAAAGGTGTTGATGGGGTGAGGTTCCTGCCCCCTGCAGGGGGAGTCAATACTGGTCGAACCAACAAGCGGCCGGGCGCCGCAACCCTGTTTATTCGGGGAACGGCAAGTGTAAAGGAAAGCTGCAACGCAACACCCCTGAAATTAGACGATCTCGCGCCGATCTGCGCAAAGATCACCTGCGGTTTGCGAAAGGCTCAACGCGCCGCCGCGCCCTGCGCGATCTCGACGAAGTTGCGGTAGAGGTGCAGCCCGCGCCTCTGGCTCTTCTCCGGATGAAACTGCGTGGCAAAACACCGCCCCCGGGCGATCGCGGCCACGAAACGCTCGCCGTATTCACATTCCGCCAGCACCAGCGCGCGTTCCGGTGTCTCCACCCGGTAGCTGTGCACAAAGTAGAACGACTCGCCCGCGGGCGCTAGTCCCTTGACGAGCGGACAGCCGGGCTGGAGAAACTCCACGGTGTTCCAGCCCATGTGCGGGATCTTGAACTCGCGGGGGAGGCGGAAACGGCGCACCCGTCCCGGGAGGATGCCCAGCCCCCGGGCATCGCCTTCCTCCGAGTGCTCGAAGAGCGCCTGCAGGCCGAGGCAGACCCCGAGAAACGGACGATCAGCGGCAATCCAGTCGCGGAGGAAAGCGTCGAACCCGCTCCGCTCGAGGCCGGCCACGCAATCGCGCAGCGCACCGACCCCCGGCAGCACCAGCCCCGCCGCCGCGCCGACCTGTTCCGGACGTTCGCAGATCCGCACCTCGGCGCCGACGGCCCGCAGTGCCTGCGAGACACTGCGCAGGTTGCCCATGCCATAGTTGATGACCGCGATACCGGAGCCGGAACTCATGCCCACAGTCACCGCACCGGGGCAGGCCGAGACGAGCGAAAAATGGCCGGACGCCCCGGCCCGGGGCCGGCCGACCCGCAAGAAGGCGGCCGCAGGCGGCTGGCTGCCCGGGACAACATCGAGCTGGCCCCCGGAACTCGCGGATCCCGCAGCACGCCGCGGCGGCACCCGAGCCTCAACACTCCCCCTCCACGGCCGCGAGCTCCCGGGAAAAGAGTTCGTCGCCCCGGGCGAGAAAGTCCTCGAGCGGGATTTCTCCGCCGTCAACCTTCGCCAGGAGGGCCTTCTGGGCCTGGTAGTCGATATTCACCTGTCCGGCCCGGCTCTGCATCATGCGCCAGGCCTTGCGCCGCTCCACGCAGAAGAGCACCATCTGGCGCGAGAGCGCGAAGTGCACCTGCTTGCCCGCAGCGTCCTCGGCGACGATAGAGACGCCGAAGTCGGGGACATAGGAACGGTGGTCACGCCGCAGATAGCGGCGGCTGACAACATCCCTCTGGGTGATGCGGATGAGCATGGTCTCGAGCGGGAGAAGAACGGCGGCCTCCTCGGGCTTGATGCGCCGGAGGTGGCGGCGGAAGCGCCCCTCCGTGGCGGCCCAGTGCGCCACGGTAAAGCTGTATTTCTCGCCCGTGGATTTGCGGGTGTATTGTGCCCAGTCGCGGTTGAGATTCTTGTTCCCCTTCAGGCTGAAGGCTTCGCCGTAGCTTTCGCCGAGGTCGGGATTGAAGACAAACTCCGGAAGCCCCCGGCTGTCCTTGACGAGGACGGCCTGCCGGGTGGCCATATCGTCGCCGACTCCGTGCTCCGGCTGGCAGGTGGTGTAGCAGAGGTGAAAAGCCGTGCCGCGATACTCGAGCCCCTCGAGGATCGAGGCGTAGAGCCTGGTGACATCGGCCATCGACACCTGCGAGACATAGGGTGAGCCATGGCCGGCCGTGAAGGATTCGGCCACGTTCTTCATCTCCACGAGCTTCCCCTGGGTGGCCGCGCCGATCTGGTTCATGTCGAACCCGCCCGTCATCGGCGAGGAATCCGAGTTCTGGCCACCGGTGTTTGAATACACCTGAGTGTCGAGCATGAGCATCTTCACATTGGGCCGGTTCTGCAGAATGACTTTCGAGACGTTCTGGTAGCCGATGTCGCCCATGGCGCCATCGCCGCCCACGCACCAGACCTTCGGCAGTTCGCGCACCTCCTGGTCGGTCATGAGCGCGTCAGTGAAGTGCGTGTAGTCGAAGTAGTCGGCCGCGGTAAGCCTGTCGCCGGCCGTCAGATGATCGGCGAGCCGCTCGGGGATGATGGAATGGCGGGCGTTGTCCATGATGAAGCTCTCGCCCATGAGCCAGGAGATCGTCGCTCCGTCCTGGAAAAGTGAATTCATCCACGGATACGGGTGGGGATTGTTCGGCGGCGTGGATCCATAGACGGTGTTGCAGCCGGTGTGCGCCCCCATCGCCATCACGGCCATGCCGTTGGCATGGCGACCGTCGATGGCCTGAAGCTCCCGGTGATTGAACGCCTCCTGGCGCATCACCGCGATCAACGCATCGAGCGCCTCGCGGTCGGAGACCTCTCCGCGCTCGGCCAGACGCGCATCGGTATCGGCATCGCTGTCGCCGCCCAGACCCATGATGATATGGGCGATGCAGCGCTTGAAGACGGCCGCGGCCTCCGGATCCTTCTCGCGCAGGCGCGCGAGCGCTTCGGCCCCATGGCTCTCGAGCTCGTTCGCCTTGGCGAGGAGGCGCTCCGCCTTGGCGTGGTAGAGCGGCCGCATGTAGGCTTCCGTGACGGAAGCGAGCGCGTGGAGCACCGACTTCTCGCCGCAGCCCGCGCAGGCACCGTCACCGGAAACCAGCGCCGTGTAGGCACCGAGATTCATCATGAGATTGCGCAGCGTGGCCTGGCGGGAAGCCGCCGGATGGGCCGGATCGTATTTGCCGAGGTATTTCGGATCGGTCTCGGGCAGCAGCTCGAGGAAGCGCTGCGCGGAGAGGACGCCCGCATTGAAATCCTCGTCGTCGGCTCGCATGACCAGCGCGTTGTGATCGCCACACTCAGTGACACACTCGCCGCAGCCCTTGCACAGATCGGAGACAAAGATCGAGAAGATGCCGCCCTTGCCGGGTTCGCGGCGCTCGACATTTGCATAGACGGCATTGACCTTTGAATACGCGAGAGGAAGCTTCGTGATGATGGCGGCAAACTCGGTTCTGCCGCCGTCGCTGACCCCGTCGACGCGGTTGACCTGCTCGCTGAGGATCTGCGGAAGCGGCCGGGGCTCGCGCGCCTTGACCGCGGCGTTCATCTGCTCGCGGGCGCCGGCATCGATCTGCGGAATGGCGGCGAGGAGTTTTGCGCGGTCATCCTCCCGCGTGATGTAGTTGCGAATGGCCGTCTCGAGGATGGTCTCGAGCTCCTGGGCGGTCGTCGGCAGAGCGGTATCCGGGCACGCGGTGATGCAGGCCATGCACTGGGTGCAGTTTTCCGCGATGTAGAGCGGTGTCTCGCGGCGCGCGCCATACTTCGAGGCCGTGGCCCCCGTTCCCGCGGCCATCACGCCCACCGAAGCAAGCGGCGAAGCCGGCTGGTTGTAGCCGAGCCCCGCGCGAAACTCCCGGTCAAAGGTCTCTGTGCGGAAGATCGGGATACGCTCCGGCTGCTCCGGCGGCTTCGGCGCGCAACCGAGCGGCCCGCAGTCGCCACAGGCGTCGGCATGCGGCACGAGCACCTTCCCGCGCATGGAGGAGCGATCCGGCGCATCGAGCGCTCCGTGGGGGACTTCGACGAGACGCTCGGCCCCCTGGATCATCACTTCCATATTCGAAGCGACGACAGCCTCGCCGAAACGGCCGAATTTCTTCTCATACTGGTGCCGGACGAGGTCACGGAAGACGCTCTCGTCGATATCGAAGTCCTTGAGCAGGGGAGAGAGACGGAAAAACGCCCCGAGGAAGGCATTGCCCTGCATGCGCAGCTGCAGCTCCGGCCGCGGTGTCGCCTTTCTCGCGATGTCAAAACCCGGAAGCGTGAAAATACGGATACGCTTGTCGATGATCGTCTTGCGGTGCTTCGGCGGGATGCGCTCCCAGACGACCTCGGGCGGCTCGTCGGACTCCCAGACGAAGATACCATCCTCCACGAGCCCGTCGATCGGGTTGATATGCGTGAAGGCTTTCGGGTCGCAGCACAGCACGATGTTGACATGCCGCAGGTCACAGTTGACGCGCACCCGCTCCGGCGCGGCGACAAGGAAGAAGGCCGTCGGAGCGCCCTTCTTTTCGGAACCATACTTCGGGTTTGCACTGACGTGGATGACTTCGGCGAGACCGCCGTTGGGTCCGCGCCGGTCGTCGCGCCTGGCGACGTGAACACCGATGTCCCCGATGATCTCGGAGAGGTTTTTACCAGTGGTGATCATGCCCCAGCCGCCGATCGAGTGCAGCCGCACGGCAACCGCTCCCTCCGGAAGCAACGACGGCGTCTCCTGTGACACGACACGGTAGGGATGATCGATCCCGAGCGTGAAAAACGAAACCCCGTCATCGCGATGACGTCCGTCCTGACGCCTGAGCCGACCTTTAGCATAGTCGTAAGCGCCGAGGATGTCCTCGGGGCGGAAGTCGCGCGAGCCGAGCCCGTATGTGCCGGAAAAGATGCGGGGCATCGCCTCGGGGGCGATGGCCGGGATGCCGGCGTGAGCGGCGCCACGACTGTTTTCGACGGCCTTGGAGAGCGCGGTGCGCACGTCGCGCGCAAGGGGATTGTCCCCGGCCATGGGTTCGTCGGTGCGCTCGATGATGATGACGTTCTTCTTGCCCGCGAGCGCCCTGATGACGGCGGTCTCGGGGAAAGGACGCATCACGTTCACGTGCACCACCCCGAGCTGTTCGTTTCGCGTCTCCTTCAGGTAATCGATCGCGGCCTCGATGTTCTCCGCGGACGAACCGAGACAAACGAAAACCGTATCCGCATTCTCGGTATTGACCGTGTCGACAAGGTGATAATGGCGCCCGGTGAGCCGGCCGAATTCGGCATAGGCCTCTTCGAAAAAGCCGAGGATCGGCTCGACGAAGTTGTTCCGGCGGGCGGCAACGCCGTTCATGTAGTGTTCCTGATTCTGCACCGGCCCGACCAACACCGGGTTTTTCAGGTCGATCATGCGCGGCACCCGCCGGCGCGTCGGCCCGAAGAGGATACGCTGCGCCTCGGTCGGACAAGGAATCATGTCGTCCGGCGACCCGAGGAACTCGCGAATCAGCCCGGCCTCATGCATGTAGAACGTGCGCTCCAGGTGAGTCGTGAGAAAACCGTCCTGCACATTCATGCCGGGCGTGAGCGCCAGCTCGCACACCCGGCGCACGATCAGGGCGTGGTCAGCGGCCTGCTGGGCATCTTTGGCGAAGGCGATGATCCAGCCGGTATCGAGCGCGGCGTAGACATCGTCGTGCCCGCAATGAACATTGAGGGCGTGCCTGGTGAGCGCCCGGGCGCCGACCTCGAGCACCATGGTCGAGAGTTTCCCCGGAGCGTGGTAATACTGCTCGATGCCGTAGACGATGCCCTGCCCCGAGGTGAAATTCACCGTGCGACGGCCGGTGATGGAAAAGGCGATGGCCCCGCCCTGCGCCGCATGCTCACCCTCACACTCGATCGCGATCTTCGGTTCGCCAAAGACCGTGAGCTGCCCTTCGGCATAGGCCTTCTGATACATCTCGCCCATCTCGGTCGACGGCGTGATCGGATAGAATATTCCGCCTTCGGTGATGCGGGCTTCGGTATAGAAGCTGACGAGCTGATTCCCATTCGTGGTGACACGAATGCCGGGGTACTTGGGGTCCGATGCGATCATGAATGTTCGAAATTCAGGACAGGGTTCTTGATTGAGCAGCTGGGGATCGGGCGGCAGCCGGGGTGCGCCGACGTTCCATGGGGTGTCTTTTCAGGGGGACCTGTCACCGTAGGCGGCTGCGGCACAAAAGCACGAAAAAACCGATCAGCCACGCTTTACACCACCATCGCCAGTCCTCATCGCAGGCGCGCCATACCATCGTCTCATTCGCGATCCGATCGTGACGCTTCGGCCCGCTTGTGCTTGTTAACGCAGCCGTGAAGCATCCCCTCGTCCATCCCGTCGCCATCGCCGCGACCCTGTTCCCGCTTTTCGCCATGCCCGGCAGGGCCGCAGACGCGGATTCGGTCCGATCTCACACCGCCCCCTACCCCGCCTTTGGCGAGATCAAGCGACTCGATCCAGCCCTCGATGCGCTCATCGCCCCCGACGCGCGCATGGAAGCTCTCGCCACCGGATTCACCTGGTCGGAAGGCCCCACGTGGCACCCCCGCGAGGACTGCCTGCTCTTCAGCGATGTGCCGGAAAACACCGTCTATCGGTGGCGCGAGGGACGGGGTATCGACGTCTTTCTCCATCCCAGCGGCTTTACCGGTGCCGTCTATAACGGACGCGAATCCGGCTCCAACGGCCTCGCCGTCGACGCCGAGGGCCGCCTCGTGCTCTGCCAGCACGGCGACCGGCGCGTCGCCCGGCTCAATCCCGATGGGAAAACCTTCACCACCGTCGCCGACCGCTGGGAGGGGAAACGCTTCAACAGCCCCAACGATCTCGTCATCGCCCGCGGCGGCGCGATCTTCTTCACCGATCCGCCCTATGGCCTGAGCCCCGACACGCCCCGGGAAATCGCCCACCACGGCGTCTACCGCATCGATCCGGACGGCAGCGTGCACCTCATCACCGCCGAGCTCGAACGGCCCAACGGCATCGCCCTCTCTCCAGACGAGCGCACTCTCTACGTGACCAACTCACACCGCCCACGTCCCTATATCTTCGCCATCGCGCTGGACGCCTCCGGCAATCCCGTCTCGGAGCCGTACGTTCTCTTCGACACCCGTCCCTTTCTCATCGAAGGGCGCAATGGACTGGACGGACTCGCCATCGACATCCACGGGAACCTGTGGACCACGGCCCCGGGCGGCGTCTTCGTCATCACGCCCGATGGCCGCCATCTCGGCTCCCTGCTGACCGGACGCAGCACAGCCAACTGCACCTTCGGCGGTCCCGACGGCAGCCAGCTCTACATCACCGCCGACGACACTCTCGTGCGGCTTCAGACCCGCACCCGGGGGCTGGCCTTCTCGCGCCAGTCGGGCGGCAAAGAGTGACGGCGACCCGCGCCGCGCCCAAATCCGGCGCGGTCCCGGACCGCCGACCACCATCCTCCGCCGGTCACCCACCCGCTCGCGGCTTCAGATGGCATCGCCGCTGCCGTCGGCGCCCATGGTCGGAGGCAACGGCGGCAGCGGTGCCTCCGGAGGCGTCGGCGGCACGATTTCCATGTGTTCGAGCCGCTCCAGCCGCTTCAACAAATCCTCGGGCAACCCGCGACGCTCCTCCTCCGAATCGACCGGCCCGGAAAACACTTCCCGGCCATCTGCGTCGATAGCGACCAGATGCCTGTGCCCGTCCACGGACTTCAGACGCAGCTCACCGGCCTCGTCCTTGAGCACGATCTGCGTCTCCGGATGCAGAATCTCGACCCGCGGCGCCGCCGGAGCGGCCGGATGGCGACCATGGGGCATCGCCTCCTCCAACGCCTCCGCCCGGTCGCGGTAGAGGCGCATGTGCCGCTCGACGTTGCGCTCGATCGCATCCACATCCGGCAGAGGGATATCCATGTCGAAATCCAGCGGTCCCCCCACGCGCAAACGCATCCGGTGCGGCTTTTCCATGCGCTCCCCGAGCACGACCTCGAGCGTCCTCTCTTTCCCGCCTCGCAGGAGCGTCAGGCTGATTGTCTCGCCCTTCTGGTGGCTTCGCACCAGGACCGAGAGCTGGCGAGGCTCGATCAACAACTGGTCATCGAGGCGCAGCAGCAGATCGTGCTTCTGCAGCCCCGCCTTCGCCGCCGGACTGTCCGGCATGACAAAACGCACGATGAGCCCCTGCCCCTCGGGCAGACCGAGCTGCGCCGACAACGCCGGCGTGGCGCGCCCGACCTCGACCCCGAGGTAAGTGACCGGCCGCGCCGGTG
>RFJS01000270.1 GCA_003694825.1 Verrucomicrobiota bacterium
CGAAATCCACCACCTCGACCGAAGTGAAACCCAGGCCGACCATACTGCTTGATCGCGACGGCACGATCAATCTCGACACCGGCCACGTCTACACCCTCGGCGACTGGCGCTACCTCGATGGCGTCCACGACGCCCTCCGCTCCCTTCAGGCCGAAGGTTTCGCCCTCGCCGTCGTCACCAACCAGTCCGCCGTCTCCGATGGCCGCACCTCCCGCGAACAGGTCGAGCGGCTCCACCACCACATGACCGAAACCCTGGCTGCCGCGGGCATCCACATCGCCGCCGTCGCCTACTGCCCTCACGCGCGCGACGCCGGATGCGCCTGCCGCAAGCCCCGCACCGGTCTCTTCTCCGAGATCGAGCGTCGCATCGGACCGATCGATCGGGCCGCCAGCTGGATGGTCGGCGACAAGCCTTCCGACATCGGCTTCGGCCAGGCTCTCGGGCTTCGCACCGCCCTCATCCGCAGCCGCTACTGGGATGCGGCCACCCTCGAAGCGCGTCCGGACCTGATCATTGACTCCCTGCTGGAATTCGCCCATCGCCACCGCGAGTGCGACCTGTCGGCATGAACTTCGACACCACCCACTGGCACACGGAAAAGATCCTGCGCCCTCGCTGCGCCGCCACCCTCGCGCGGCGTCTTCGCGAACAGGGACGGAAGATCATCACCACCAATGGCAGCTTCGACCTCCTCCACGCCGGCCATCTCGACCAGCTCGAGGAAGCGCGCGGCCTCGGCGACGTCCTCTTCGTCGGCCTCAACACCGACCGTCCCATTCGCGCCGCCAAGGGTCCCGGGCGCCCCGTCATTCCCGCTCCCGCCCGCGCCGCGCTTCTCGCGGCCCTCGCCTGTGTCGACTATGTCGTGCTCATGAGCGGCACCTACGAAGAAGAGCCCATGCGCTCCCTGCTCATCCCCGTGCGTCCCCACATCCACGTCAATGGACCGGACTATGGTCCGCCGCGACGCTGGCGCGAATACCCGCTCATGCGCGAGCTGGGCATTCGCGGCCACACCGTCAGACGCCGCAACGACTTTTCCACGACCGCCATCATCGAGCGCCTTCTCAGCCGGCACGGCGGGCGCTCCGCATCCAGCGAATAAGCCAACCGCCATGATCGTCGTCACCGGAGCCGCCGGACTCATCGGATCCGCCCTCATCGCCGGCCTCAATCTCCAGGGCCGCACCGACATCCTCGCCGTCGACCGCATCGACCACCCCCGCAAACAGCGCAACCTCGCCCCGCTGCGCTTCGCCGCCCGGCTCGACATCGACGAGTTTCGCCGGCGTCTCAACTCCGGCGGCCTCGACGATGCCGGGATCCGCGCCATCCTTCACATGGGCGCCTGCTCCGATACCAGCGAGCAGGACTGGGACTACCTCGCCGACAACAATGTCGCCTGCAGCCAGGAGATCATCCGGTGGAGCATCGACCATGGCGCCCGTTGCATCTACGCCAGCAGCGCGGCCACCTATGGCGACGGATCCCTCGGCTTCGACGACAGCGCCGATCTCTTCGACCGGCTCCGCCCCCTCAACCCCTATGGCCGCTCCAAGCTCGTCGTTGACATCTGGGCACGCGACCATGGCCTGCTCGATCGCGTCGCCGGCCTGCGCTACTTCAACGTCTTCGGCCCCAATGAGTGGCACAAGGGCGGCATGCGCAGCGTCATCAATAAAAAATATCCCGAGATGATCCAGACCGGCCGGCTCACCCTCTTCCGGTCCCATCATCCCGACTATGCAGATGGCGCCCAGGAGCGGGATTTCATCTACGTCAAAGATGCCGTCGCCGCGACGCTCTGGCTGCTCGAGCATCCCGAGGCCAACGGCGTCTTCAACATCGGCACCGGCAAGGCTCGCACCTGGAACGACGTCGCCCACGCCATGTTCGCCGCCGCCGGCCTTCCCGCGCGCATCGACTACATCGACATGCCCGAAAATCTGCGCGCTCAATACCAGTATCACACCTGCGCCCGCATGCAGCGCCTCCGCTCCGCCGGCTACCAGGCCGAACCAACCTCGCTCGAGGCCGCCATCGCCGACTACATCGGCAACTACCTCGCGCCCGATCGGCACCTGCTCGAGCAATGAAGAGCATTGATCGCCAACGCGCGCTCCACGACGGTTTTCCCGCGTTCTCTTCGACTCTCCACCGATGTCTGCTCCCGATCCCGCAAGCTCCCCGTCCCGGGACGCTCTCGTCCCGCCATTCTTCACGCGATGGCCGGCCGCCATCGTCCTCGTCCTGCTCTGTGCCACCGTATACCTGACCGCTCTCGGCAGCCGACCTCTGTGGGACGGCGACGAAGGTCTGCACGCCGCCACCTCCCGGGATATGGTGCTGACCGGCAACTGGATCACGCCCTATGCCAACGGCGAGCCGTTCTTCGACAAGCCCGCCTTTTTCAACTGGGCGGTCGCCGCCTCGTTCGAACTGTTCGGTTTCACCGAATTTGCCGCGCGGCTGCCCGCCGCGCTCTTCGGCACCGCGTGCGTGCTCGCCCTCTGGTTCTTCGGCTCGCGCATGTTCGATCCGCTCACCGGATTTTTCGGCGCGGCCGCGCTCGCGACATCGGTGCAGTTCGTCATTCTCTCCCGCACGATCGTCCACGACATCGCGCTCGCGCTGTTCATCACGCTGACTCTGGGTTCATTTTTCCTCGCGTATCGAAGCCCCGATGACCGGCGCACTCCGTGGATGCTCGCCGTCTACCTGTTTTCCGGGCTCGGTGTCCTCGCGAAAGGCCCGATCGGCGTGCTGCTGCCCGGCATGGTCGTGTTTCTCTTTCTTCTGTTTCGTCGGCGCCTCGACTTCATCCTGCGGGCACGGCTCGCCACTGGAACGCTCCTCTTTCTCGCCGTGGCCGCCCCCTGGTATATCCTGATCGCCCGGCAGAATCCCGACTACCTCCAGCGCTTCTTCCTCGGCACCAACTTCGGCTACTTTTTCGGCAACGATACCGGCGCCGGCCACCCGCAACCCTGGTATCACTACATCCCCGCCCTGCTCGGCGGCATGTTCCCGTGGTCGCTCGCCCTGCCCGGGGCACTTTGGCTGGGCTTTCGCCGCAGCGCCCGTCCCATGAGCGACGCCATGCTCTTC
>RFJS01000271.1 GCA_003694825.1 Verrucomicrobiota bacterium
CAACGGGTAACACACGCCATCGCAGACGACGTGGGTCGGCCGGCCCTCGCGGCGCCGCTCGGTGCGGACAAAGGCAAACGCACTCCTGAGCGCTCCCGCCATGTCCTCGTTCGCCGTCGGCAACTCGCAGGCATGCAGCTCCGGCACGTCGGCGATCTCCTCCGGCGGTTTGAAATCCATGGCGAGAACGGCCGCGCCACGCGCCGCCGCCCCGGGAGGCAGCGTGTCCAGCGCCACCGCCCCGTGCCGCCGAAAGGCCTTGCCGAGGCCGCAGAGGCGGCGGGCGCGATGGGTGAACAAGACGTGCACACTCGGCAGCCCGAGGCCCATGCGCAGGAGCATTTCCTGGGCGGCCTTGGCGATGAGGTCGGCGAGCGGGCGCAGATCCGCGACCAGACCATCGCGAGGCACGGAAATCGAACGCTCGCGCGTCCCGGTCACGAGCCCCAGCGTCGCCTCCTGTTGCGAGGCAAAGGTCTCGATCGCCTCGAGCGCCTCGAGATAGAAGGCCTGCTCGGTGCGCCGGTCCGCCGACACATCGAAAGAGGTCTGGCGCAGGAACCGGTCCGCCAGCGCCTTGCGCGCACTCTCGGCCAACGCGAGCCAGCCGGCCCCCGGCACGCGCGTGAAGGCCCGCCGCGTCGCCCGCTCGCCGACATCGAGCACGGTCAGGCCCGCCGCTCGCAGCCCGAGGTCGACATGCAGCACGGTGCCGCGCGACGGCGCGAGTGCCGCCGGATCGAGCAGCGCGGCACAGCTGGCGTCGACCAACGCCGAGAGTTTCACCCCCAGATCCTGGCAGATCCCCAGCAGGATGCCGACACGCTCCTCGGCCCGCGCTCCGCCCTCGGTAAAACTCGAGGGCAGCGCCAGCGCCACCGCCCCGGCCTCGCGGGCTTCCGCCGGCAGCCCATCCAGCACGTGGCGGAGAAAGTGATACGCCAGCTCGGAACAGGCGATCGGCCGGCGGCCGGCGCGTAGATTCGATGGCTGCAGCGAAAGCTCGTCCCAGAACCCGTCGCAGATCTGCCGGGGGCTGAGGAAACGCTCTTGCTCCGCCGCCGCCCCGAACACCGGGCCGCTCTCGCCGGCAAACGCCACGGCAGGCACCGCACCCGGCGGCACGAGAAACTCAGCCGAAGGCTGCCCCTCCCCCTCCGGGCGCCGCCCCAGCGCCGCCTCGAATCCGGCATCACTGACCTCGAGACCAAGGGTATTCATGAATCGGTCCTCTCCGCTGAGCGATCAGGTCTTTTGATCATGCCTGGAAAGCGGGTGTTCCCGTCTCCTGAGCGGGAATCTTCATCTGTCCCACCACTTCGTCGGTGCAGTAGTTCTGGATGTCGAGGATGAGCTTGTCCTGCCGTCCCTGCAGCAGGTGCAGCATGAACATCAGCACCAGCGAGAGCAGCAGCGCCGTGAGCGTGGAGTTGAAGGCGAGACCGAGCGCGTCGGTCACGCCGCTGATGTCGCCCGCGAGGGCCTTTTGCGCCTGGGCGAGCGCTTCACCAATACCCCGCACGGTTCCGATAAACCCGACCGACGGGATGGCCCAGATGATGTAGCGGATGAGCGAAAGATCCGCCTCCAGCTCCTCACCCGCCACTTCCGACCGCTCCCGGATGCAGCTCGCCGCATCCTGGATCGACCGCGTCGAGTGAAACCGGTGCAGCGCGGCGAGGATGACGTCCGGCAGAATGCGCCCCTGCCACGCTTTGCGGGCGCGGATCGCCGCCTGCAGATCCTTATAGTGCCCGAGCGCGTCATCGGGCAGGATGCGCTCGCCGGGCTCGAGCTGGAGAAACTTCTCCTTCAGCAGCGCATCCTCCTGAGCGAGTCGGCGCAACTTCAGGCTCAGCAGAATCGTCGCCCAGAGCCAGAGCGTGATGGCGAACTGCTGCTCGTAGTCCTTCAGGATGACCGCGATGCTCCGCGGCGCGGTGTAGTCCGGATCCTGGGCCTGCCGCAACCGCGTCTCGATCGCCACTTCCTCAGCCGTCGGCCGCACCCATAGCGAGTAGACCATCCAGACCGACACGATGGAGAAGAGCAGCGCGACGTTTTTGACGATGAAATCTCCCGAAAAAAAAGGCCGCCCGTTGCGGGAACCCCGGGAACGACGCGATGACGAAGCAGATGTCATGATGTTGCCGATGAGCGCGTGAAAGGATTGCGCGGTTGAAAATCGAGACCGACCTTATATCGTGATGCAAGTTTCGCAATTCGTTGAACCATAAACGGGAGGAAAGTTCCCCGTGACGCAGAGATCCAACAAGCTTCCCCTGGTCACCGCAGGCCTCCTGTCTGCGACACTACTGTATTCCGGCTGCTCGGTCGCTCCCTCCAAGCCGGTGAAGAGCGCCGGCACGGGCGCGGCGATCGGCGCCGTCGGCGGCGCCATCGTCGGGAACAACACCGGCAGCGGCAATTCCGTGCAGGGAGCCGCCATCGGCGCGCTTGCCGGCGCGGTCGTCGGCGGCGTGGTCGGCATGGTTCAGGAGGCGAAAGAACGGTCCGAGCAGGATCGCCTCGCCCAGGAACGGGCCTACCAGCAGGAACTGGCCAAGCGGCGTGCGCAGGAGGCGAAGTTCCGCGCCGCCATCGAGGAGGAGCTGGCCGTCGCCGAAGGCTTCCGCATCAGCGAGGCCGAGATCCAGCAGGTCGAGGCTCAGGCGAAGGAGCTCGAAGCCCGCCTCAAAGCGCTGCAGGAAGAGCGCAATGCCGCCCTCGCCCGCAAGCGCGCGCTCGACACCGCGCAGAGCCGCATCGCGGCCGCCGAGGCCGAGATCCAGCGGCTCGAAGCCGAACTCGCCGACCTGCGCGGCGGCACCGTCGCCGATGATGTGACGACCGCTCCGTTCGTCGAACACCACGTCGAGCAGGGAGAGACGATCCTCTCGATCGCCACCCGCTACCAGGTGTCCGTCTCCGAGATCCGCGCAATGAACGCCACGATCGACCCCAACAACCTCGTGCCCGGTCAGGTCATCAAGATCCCGGTCTCGACGCCGGGGTCGGCAGCCGGTCTTTAATCCCCCATCCCGCGCTGCTTCCCCCGTCCTGACACCCCTTCCCTCTGCTCGCGATGAAAACGCTGCTCCGCACGGCTCCGCGCCTGATCGCCATCCTCGCCATCCTCCTGCTCGGCGGCTGCGCCACGACCTACCGCTTCAAGGTCGATGCCGTGAAAAACCAGGAGATCCGCGACGAAAAGCTCTCCTACAGGATCGTCAGCGCGAACCCGGAGATGGACGAGCAGGACCTGCGCTTCCGCGAGGCCGCCAATTACGTCAAGACAGCCCTCTCGGCCAAGGGCATGTATGAAGCGCCGCCCGGCACCGACCCGGAAATGATCGTGGAGCTGGACTTCGGCATGGAGGAGCCGAAGACGAAATTCGAAACCATCAGCGAACCGGTCTACGCGCTCGTCGGCGGCGGCGCCCGCACGGTCACCGTGCCGGTCACCGACTCCAAGGGCAAGACCCGCTACGTCACCTACGTCGTCTACGATCCGCCCCAGCGCGAGCTGATCGGCTTTCAGGACCGCATCATCACGGTGCAGGTTTACGAGAAATACCTGCGCATCACCTCGCGCGAGGCGCCCGACCCGAACAGCGATCGTCCGCCTCGCGAACTCTGGAGCGTCTACGTGATGAACGAGGACGAGAAGGATGACCTGCGCGCCTACGTCCCGCTCATGGTCTCGGCCGCGATGGATTCGATCAACGAGGACTCCAGCTCGAAAAA
>RFJS01000272.1 GCA_003694825.1 Verrucomicrobiota bacterium
GAGATTTCGAAGCGGCGGGTGCCGTAGATTTCGGCCTGGGTGACGCCGGGCAGCGAGACGATGTCGTTGCGGATCTTCTCGGCGAGGCGCTTGAGCGTCGGTTCATCGACGTCGCCGGCGACATTGACCCAGAGCACTTCGTTGCGGGTCGTCAGCTCCTCGATGATGGGCCGCTCCGTTTCGGCGGGGAAAGTGGAGATGCCGTCCACGCGCACCTTGATCTGGTTGATCACCTTCTGGATGTCGTGGCCCGGGACGATCTCCACGAGCACCGAGCCGAAGCCTTCGCGCGCGGTGGACGTGATTTTTTTGATACCCGGAATATCCTGAATGGCTTCCTCGATTTTGATCAGGACGCCCTCTTCGACCTCCTCGGGCGTGCCGCCGCGGTAGGGCACGTTGATGGTGAGCATGTCGAGGGAGAACTCGGGGAAGATCTCCTTCTTGATGGTGAAGGCGCTCATCACGCCGGCGGCAATGATGACGAGCAGCAGGAGATTGGCCGCGATGGGGTTGCTCGCGAACCAGGCGATGACGCCGCGTTGTTCATCGGGCTTCACAGGGCACCTCCTTCGCGGTCGGGATCGTTGGTGTCGGCGATGCGCCGGGTCTCGGCCTCGAGAAGTCGGCTCGAATCGTCGCGGTAGATCTCGACCTTCATGCCTTCGACGACGAAGTCGAGGGGGGTGGTGCAGACGAGTTCGCCGTCGGCGAGACCCTCGCCGATGACGACGGTTTTCGGATCGGTCTTGAGAACCGTCACGGTGCGGCTGTGCAGCTCGTTGGTTTCCTTGTCGATGACGAGGACTTTGTTTCCGTCGCGGAGCACCTGGCGGGGGAGGACGACGACATTGTCGACCCGGCGGCCGCGGATGTCGGCTTCGACGAAGGTGCCGATGTGAAGCGGCGGGCGGGTGGTTTCTGCGTTGCGGCCGTAGGGATCGGCGATGCGGGCGACGGCGTAGAGCATGCGGTTTCTCGGATCGATCGTGCCCTCGGTGCGGACGATTTCCGCATCCCATGCATGGATACGACCGGCGATGCGGGCGGTGAGGCGGACGGGGACGGGATCGGCCTCCTCGCGGCCCCGGTAGGCGTAGGGAAGGTCGAGGTAGGCGAGATCTTCGGAGGCGAGGGGGAGGCGCACTTCGGCGAAGTCGATGGCGAAGACGGAGCCGAGGCGCGTGCCCGGGGTGACGTAGCTGCCGAGATCGGCGGATTTTTCGCGGACCATGCCGTCATAGGGGGCGCGGATCTTCGTGCGCTCGAGATCGAGACGGGCGCGGGCGAGCGCCTGTTCGCTCCAGGCGACATTCGCCTTTTCGGCTTCGAGCTGGGGGATGCGGACGGCGAGCGGCGGCGGTTCGCCGTCGGCGAGGCTGGCCCACTCCTTGCGGGCCTGTTCGGCGCGGGCCCGCTCCTGCTCGAGGCGCAGACGCGCCTGGGCGAGGTTGAATTCGGCCTGGGCGACGGCGGCCTCGTAGTTGCTGGGGTCGAGCTCGATGAGCACTTCCCCTTTTCGGAAAAAACCGCCGGGCCGGAATTCCGACGAGAGGGCGATGATCCGTCCGGGAACTTCCGGGATGATCACCGTTTCGCTCAGCGGTTCGACGGTGCCCTGGGTGTGGATGGAGAACGTCTGCGAGCAGGTGCTCGCCGTGATCGCCTGCACGAGGGTCGGCCGGGGCTCGGTGGGCTTGACTTCGGGTTTCTTGCGCGTGGCCATGAGCACGGCGGAGATGCCGACGGCGACGGCGAGGATGCCAAAGGGAAGAAGGATGCGGAGGAATCGTTTCATCGGGTCTGGACGAGAGTCGCGGTGTCGTTGGAAAGGGAGGAGGGTGAGGACGAGCCGGTGGCGGCCGTGGTGGCGGAGGGCGCTTCGAAGCCGCCGCCGAGGGCGAGATGGAGATCGACGCGGTTGTTGAGGCGTTCCTCGCGCACGCGGATGTAGGCGCTGCGGGCGTCGAGAGCGCGCCGTTGGGATTCGAGGACGGAAAAGATGTCGGCGAGGCCGGCTTCGTATTCGTCGCGGGCGAGGCGCTCGGCGCCCTCGGAGTGGTCGGCCGCTTCGGCGAGGTTTTTTTCGCGCTGGCGAAGCAGGGCTTCGGCGGCGAGTCGTGTTTCGACTTCGCCAAAGGCGTTGATGAGCGTGGCGATGTAGTCGGCGTGGGCCCGCTCGGCGCCGGCCTCGCGCAGCTCGACATTGGCGCGGAGGCGTCCGCCCTGGAAGAGGGGCTGGGTGAGGCCGGCGGCGATGGACCAGACGCTGAAGTCGGCGTCGAGCAGGTTTTCGAGATCCTCGCTCGCGGTCCCGGCGGAGCCGGTGAGGCGCAATGAGGGCAGCAGGGCTTTGCGGGCTGCGCGCACGCGGGCGTCGGCGGCGGCGAGGCGGCGTTCGGCGGCGAGGATGTCCGGGCGCCGGTGCAGCAGTTCAGAGGGGAGGCCGGCGGGGATGCTCAGCGGGATCTCAGGGAGGGTGTCGACAGTTTCGAGCTGACGGGATGGATAGCGGCCGAGCAGGGCTTCGAGGCGGCGGGTGGCGGCGTCGAGCTCCTGGGTGCGCTGCTGGAGCAGGGCGTGAGCGGCGGCCGCGTTGGCGAGGGCGAGCCGCAGTTCGAGCGAGGAGCTGACGCCGGTCTGAAAACGGTCGCGCACGAGTCGGGCGGTGGCGTCGAAGCTCTCGACGGTGGCCTCGGCGAGCTGGAGGAGCTGGCGGGCGGCCGAGGCGCGAAACCATGCCCTGGCGATCTGACCGGCGAGAGAGAGGCGGGCGGCGGCGAGGTCGGCTTCGGCGGCTTGAAGGTCGGCGACGGCGGCGGCGGCACGATCGGTGAGGCGCCCCCAGATATCGATTTCCCAGCTCACGTTCAGTCCGAGGCTGCCCTGATCCGACCGCACGCGAAGGGGTTCGGCGCCGTCTTCGACGACGATCTGCCGCCGGGAGGCATCGAGGCCGAGGCTGGCCTGGGGAAGCCGGTCGGCGCCGTCGATGCGCGCGGCGGCGCGGGCGGCGCTGACGGTTTGGGCGAGGGCCCGCAGGTCGGGGTTTTTCTCGAGGGCTTCGTTGACCAGATCAACGAGGGTGGGGTCACCGAAACTCTCGAGCCAGTCGACGGGTGGTTGCGACGACGCGTCAGCGACGGTGAGGGAGGGAGCCGTTTCGTCGGCCGGTTGTTCCGCGAGGGCAGTCCAGTGGTCGCCCGGCGTGAGGTCGGATTCGTGCCTGGCCGGATCGGGCGGGTTGACGCATCCGCCGAAGCCGAGGAGGAGCGCCGCGAGGGCGGCCCGGGTGAGGTGAGCTTTCGAGGACGGGGAGATCATGAAGGCGTGGGAATGGTTGATGGAGACGACAACACGGTTGGCCGCGGGTTTGATGCACGAGTTTCAGCTTTTCAGCGGTTTTCTGCGGGCGCCGGCCATAAGCGATTCGCAGGCGGCGGTGCCGTCA
>RFJS01000273.1 GCA_003694825.1 Verrucomicrobiota bacterium
CCAGCGCGTGTCGGCCGGAGCGGAATGGGTCGAGTGGTTTCTTCCCTTCCAGCTCGCGGAAAGCTACGGCGTCGGCCAACTCGGCGTGAAGTTCGGCTTCGGGGCGAGCGAGCGCCCCGAGATCTTCGAAATCGGCGGCATCGAAGTCATTCACTACGGCAAAAGCCGCACCCTCGAGGAAATGCCCCGCACCTCCTTCCGCTACGACGGCCGCGAGCCCGATGCGCCCTGGCGGGCCGAGGCCGCCGCCCGCATCGAGAAGTACCGAAAGGCCGACTACACCATCCGTGTCGTCAATCCCGATGGCATCCCCGTGCCCGGCGCCTCGGTGCACGTGCGCCTCAAGCGCCATGCCTTCCACTTCGGCACCGCCTTTCCCGCCCGCCTCGTCCTCGAAAACGAAACCTTCCGCAACAAACTCCTCGAACTCTTCAACGCCGGCAGCACCGAAAACGACCTGAAATGGCCGCCCTGGGAAGGCGACTGGGGCGCGAGCTGGAGCCACGAAACGACACTCGCCGCGCTTCAGCTCCTCAAGGAGCACGGTTTTCACCTGCGCGGGCACGTCCTCGTCTGGCCCTCCGAGCGCAACCTTCCCAACAGCATCAAGGCCCGCCTGCCCGCCCGCGATCCCGCCATCCCCGGCATGGTGCTCGATCACATCGAAGACATCGTCACCGCCACCCGTGATTACCTCGACGAGTGGGACGTGCTCAACGAACCCTACGACAACAACGACCTCATGGAGATCTTCGGCGACGCCATCATGATCGACTGGTTCAAAGCCGCCCGCCAGCACCACCCCACCGCCAAACTCTTCATCAACGACTACGCCATCATCGCCGCCGGCGGCGTCAACTTCGCGCATCAGGACTTCTACGAGCAGACCATCCGCTACCTCGTCGATAACGGCGCGCCCATCGACGGCATCGGTTTTCAGGGGCACTTCGCCGGCTCTCCCACCGGCATCAACCGCGCCTGGTCGATCCTCAACCGCTTCGCCGACGCCTTCCCCGGACTGGATCTGCGCATCACGGAATTCGATGTCGATACCGACGACGAACAGCTTCAGGCCGACTACACCCGCGACTTCCTCACCCTCGTCTTCAGCCACCCGCGCGTCGTCGGCCTCCAGGTGTGGGGCTTCTGGGAGGGTGCACACTGGCGTCCCCGCGCCGCCATGTACCGGGAAAACTGGGAAGAAAAGCCCAACGGCGCCGCCTTCCGCCAGCTCGTCCACGAGACGTGGACGACCGATGAGACCCGCCAATCCGCCCGCGACGGCCGAGTGCGCGGACGCGCCTTCAAGGGGCTCTACGAGGTCACGGTCTCCGTGGACGGGCAGAGCGTGAACGCCGAGATGGAAATCGGCGACGATGGCAACAGCCTCGACGTCGTCGTCCCCGTCACCGCCAGTGGCGAACCCGCCATCCTGCATCAACCGCTCGGGGCTGTCGTCAGCCCCGGCGAACCCGTGCACATCACGCTCGAAGCCGCCGGCCATCCCGCCCCGACGATCCAGTGGTTCAAGGATGGCCAGCCGCTCGACATCGCCGGCCCCACTCTCGACCTCGCCGCCGCCACCCCGAGCGATGAGGGCACCTACCACGCCGTCGTCACCAACGCCGCCGGCTCCGTCACCTCGCGCTCGTTTCGCATCGGCGTGCGCCCGCCCGGGCAGCGCCACGAACGTTTCGCCAACATCTCCACCCGCGGAAAAGTTCTCACCGGCAGCGACGTCATGATCGCTGGATTCGTCATCACCGGCGCCGAAAACAAACACCTGCTCATCCGCGGCGTCGGCCCCACACTCGCCGCCTGGGGTGTTCCCGGCACGCTGGCCGACCCCGTCCTCGACGTCCAGGCGGAAGGCGCCGCCGCGCCGCTCGCCTCCAACGACGACTGGGATCCCGCCCTCGCCGCCGCCATCGAGTCGCTCGGCGCCTTCCCCTTCGAAGCGGACACCCGCTCCGCCGCCCTCGCCCTCGACCTCGCGCCGCGCGCCTACACCGCCCGCTTCGCCGGCAAAGCCGGAACGACCGGCGTCGGGCTCATCGAAGTCTATGATGCCACCACCGGGCAGCCCGCCGAACTCGCGAACATCTCCACCCGGGGCTACGTCGGCACGGGCGACGACATCCTCGTGGCCGGCTTCGTCGTCACCGGCGAAGTGCCCGCCCGGGTACTCATCCGAGGCATCGGGCCCGGCCTCAATCAATTCGGCGTGCCCGGCACCCTCGCGGACCCCGTCATCCGGCTCTTCGAATCACTCCCCGGTGGCGATCAAAGAGAAATCGCGGCCAACGACGACTGGATGCTCGGCACCGACGTCGATGCCATCGAGGCCGCGACCGCCGCCGTCGGTGCTTTCGAACTCCCCGCATACAGCCACGACGCCGGCCTGCTGCTCGCGCTCGAGCCGGGATCCTACACCGTGCATCTCGCCGGCCGGGAAAACGGCACCGGCACCGCCCTCGCGGAAATCTATCGCCTGCCCTGAAAGCGGAGCCCGGCCGCGACCCGCGCGATCACCGCGCGGAGGCCACAAACCACAGCCCCGCCGCCAGCACGAGCACGCCGCAGGCCCGGCGCAGCCACCGCACGCCCTCCCTTCGCCCCTGCCACTGCAGCCAACGCTGCACCCAGGTTGTGGAGACGCCCGCCATCCCGATCACCGCGCAGTGCCCGATTCCGAAAGCACACAGGAGCGCGGCCGCGTATCCGGGACGCTCTGACGCCAGCGCGAAGGTCATCCCGAGCACCGGCGCCATAAACGCAAACGTGCACGGCCCCAGCGCGACCCCGAACACCGCCCCGTAGGCGACCGCCGCCAACGGTCCACGCCATCGCTCATCCGGCTGCCATTTCACGCCATCGGGAAGCGGCAGCACATCCATCAGGTGCAGGCCGAAGACGATGAAGACCGCCGCGACCAGCCACTGTCCCACCGGCCCGACATCCCCCAACAACCGCCCGGCCGCCGCGGTAGCCACGCCGATGATGACAATCGAAACGAGAATACCCGATGCGAAGAGGACCGCGAGCCCCCACGCCCGCCTCGCCGACCGCACGCCGTTCCGACCGCCGCCGAGAAAACCGACAAGCAGGGGTATGCTTGCGAGATGGCACGGGCTGAAGACAACGCTCAGCACCCCCCAGGCAAAAGCCGCCCCCAGAGCGATCGCGGCCCCGCCCGCCAGCGCCTCCGACAACGCCACGAGCAGACGCTCCATCATTCCTCCCCGGAGTCCGTCCCGGGCTCACGGCCGCCCTGGGACCCCGCCTCCGGTGCGGTCAACGCCACGCCGAGTTCACGCCACTTCGCCAGGATGGCCGCCTTGCTCCAGAAGCCTTCGTGGCGAAAAAGCTCATTCCCTTCGGCATCGAGAAAGATCTGCGTCGGTATGACGCGGATACGATAGCGGGCGCTCGCCTCGCGATTCTCCCACACATCGATGAAGACCACCTCGAACTCTCCGGGATATTCGCACCGCAGCTCCTCGAGAATGGGCATCATCATTCGGCATGGGATACACTTCCCCGCCCCGAGATCGACGAGCCGGGGGAGCCTCGCTTCCGGTCCGTTGCCGCGCTGCGCCTCCGTCCCGCCGGCCATGGCGGCCGCGCCGCAAACAAGCGCGACCACCACAGCCAGCCACCGGTTTGACACAAGGCGTGCGGTCATTCCTGCAGCATCGGCTTGAGCTCCTCCAGGGAAGGTACCTTGCCGGCGACCTTCACCTTGCCATCCACCGCCATCGCGGGCGTGAACATCACGCCGAACTCCGCGAAGCGGTTGATATCGGTGACCTTCTCCAGCTCGTAGTCCAACCCGAGCTCCCGGGCGGCCTGCTCCGCTGTTTCGGCCAACATCTGGCATTTCTTGCAACCTGTACCGAGGATCTGGATCTTCTTCATGATTTCTATCTCCTGACAAATTCGTCTCAACCGCTCGCCACGGCGCCAAACGCCCATCCGGCGGCCGTCGAGAGCACGACGACCAGGCCGACGTAGGCGGCGGTTTTTTTCGGTCCCAGCACCGAGTTGATCACCAACATGTTCGGCAGGCTCAGCGCCGGCCCCGCCAGCAGCAGCGCCAGTGCCGGGCCCTCGCCCATCCCGCTGCCGAGCAGCCCCTGGAGAATCGGGATCTCCGTGAGCGTTGCGAAATACATCAGCGCGCCGGCGACGGCGGAAAAGGCGTTGGCGGCCAGGGAATTTCCGCCCACCGCCTGCGCCACCCAGGCCGAAGGAATCAACCCTTCGTGGCCCGGCCGGCCCAGCAGCAGCCCGGCCACGAACACGCCGCCGAGCAGCAATGGCATGATCTGTTTCGCGTAGTCCCAGGTCTGATCGAACCATTCGCCGGCCTCGCCGCCACGCCCCGCCGTGCACCACGCCAGACCAAACACGCCCACGAGGACGGCGACCTCGGGATGCTCCGGCGCCACGACGCCGGCCACCACGACAGCCGCGGCCGTCACCGCCAGCCGCCAACCAGCCACCGCAAACCAACGCCACAGCATCAACCCCATCGCGGCGGCCCCGGCGGACGCCAGCCACCATTTGTAGGCGAAGACCCAGGCGAAAACGCCGGCATCCTCTCCGGGCCGTGCCCAGTTGGCGAAGACGAGAAAGGCCAACATCGCCGCGAAAAACAACGCCGTCTTCCACAGCGGCCGCGGCGGCGGCTCAACCGGCATCTGCGCCGCGGCGGCCGCCCGCTCCCCCTCCTCGTGCCGGAACAACAGGTGCATCAACAGGCCGATGACCAATGAGAACAGAACCGCGCCCACCGCACGCGCCATGCCGAGCTGCAGCCCGAGCACCCGCGCCGTCAGGATGATCGCCAGTGCGTTGATCGCCGGCCCCGAGTAGAGAAAGGCCGTCGCCGGCCCGAGCCCCGCCCCCATCCGATAGATCCCGGCAAAGAGGGGCAGCACAGTGCACGAACACACCGCGAGAATCGTCCCCGAAACCGACGCCACACCGTAGCTCACCACCCGCGGCGCATTCGGCCCGAACCAGCGCATCACCGACTGCTGCGAGACGAAGGCGGCGATCGCGCCGGCGATCCAGAACGCCGGGAGCAGACACAAAATCACGTGCTCGCGCGCATACCACCGGGTCAAGGCCAGCGCCTCATCCACCGCACCGTCGAAGCGGGGCGTTCCCAACGGCATGAAGTAGACCGCCAGGAACACCCCGGCCATGAGCAGAAATGTGCGCCATTCTCGTTTCATTGCTATTTCGCGAAAAAGCTAATTATTGCAGTCTTTCGATCACGTTCCCTGCTTCCGGGCGTCCTCAGCTCACTGCGGCTCGCTCAGTGGGCCGACGCGTCCTCGCCACAGCCACACACCGAAAAGACGACATCCTGCCCTTCATCCGCCGCGTCCAGACACGCCGCAAACCGAGCGACACACGGCCGCCGCAAACGATAAAACACCTGCATGCCCCGTTTTTCGTCGGCCACAATCCCGGCGCTCTTCATCACCGCCAAATGCCGGGACACCGTGGACCAGCCGAGCCCCGTCAGCTCCACCAGCGCGCACACACACCGCTCCCCCTGCGCCAGGGCCATGACCATCTGCAGCCGGGCCGGATGCCCGAGCGCCTTGAAGATGGCCGCCTGGCGGACGGCGGTCTCGTAGTCGATCGGATCAAGCATGGCGGCAAAGTTTCGCGAAAATGCGAAATAGTCAACCCGGTATTTGTCGCGCCGGGAAAACAAGTCCGCTTCTCCAACTCAGACGCCC
>RFJS01000274.1 GCA_003694825.1 Verrucomicrobiota bacterium
CTCCCCAAACTTTGGCGTAGACCCAAACTTTGGCGTAGACCCCCCGTAGCCCCCCGCCGGGGATGGTGGGAGATCCGAGACTCGAACTCGGGACCTCTTGCGTGTCATGCAAGCGCTCTGACCAACTGAGCTAATCCCCCGAAGAGCGGAACACCGTCGATGAAACGCACGGTGTTGCTGGAAGAGCGCCGAACAAAGGCACCCCCGGCCAACGGATCAAGAAAGAAATTTGCATGATGTTGCTTGTCGTCATCCCGCCGATCCCCGAAGAAACACACCCCGCATGCTGCAGTCGCTCCGCATCCGCAATCTGGCCCTCCTCGAGGCCGTCGAACTCGAATTCGAACAGGGCTTCATCGGCGTCACCGGAGAAACCGGCGCGGGCAAAAGCATCCTGCTCGGCGCCCTCAGCCTGCTCTCCGGTTCGCGCGCCGACAAGACGATCATTCGCCATGGCGCCGACTTCTGCGAGGTCGAGGGCACCCTCCATTTCACCCGCCCCACCGCCAGCGACGCCCTGCTCGACACCCTCGACCTGCCGCCATGCGAAGACGGCGTCCTGCTCATTCGCCGACGCATCCACGCCAGCAAACCCCAGCGCATCTCGGTCAACGGAGCCCAGACCACACTCGCCAACCTGCAACGCATCGGCGAGCACTGGATCGACTTTCACGGTCCCAGCGAGCCGCGCCGCCTCCTCAAAGCCGAGGCCCAGATCGAGCTGCTCGACCTCTTCGGCAAACTCACCGAAACCGCCGCCCGCTACCGGGACACCTTTCAACACTGGAAGAGCCTCCTCGCCGAAATCGAGCGCCTCACCTCCACCACCCGCCTCGACACGGACCAGATCGATTTCCTGCGCGGCCAGATCGCCAGGATCGACTCTCTCGATCTCGATCCCGAGGCCATCGAAACGCTTGAGCGCGACTTCACCCGCCTGAGCCGGGCTCGCGAACTGGCCGAACTCACCGCCGCCCTTGCCGCCGGTCTCACCGGCGAGGCCGGCCTGCTCGACGCCTGCGCCCCGCTCGTCCGCACTGCCCGCGAGCTCGCCTCCGTCGATCCATCCACCGCCCAGCTCGTCGCCCGCCTCGAGTCCCTCGCCGTCGAGATCGAAGACCTCGGCCAGGAATTCGAGTCCCTCAATGGCTCACTCGAATTCGACGAAGAAGCCGCCGCCGATCTGCAGACGCGCATGGCCACCCTGCAGGAACTTCGCCGCAAGTACGGGACGGACCCCGCCGCCATTCTCGAAGCGCGCGAGGAACTCGCCAAACGCATTGCCGAACAAGCCGACCTCGACGGCATCCTCGCCCGCCTGCACCAGGAAGCTGCCGCCGCCGAAAAGGCCGCCCGCGAACAGGCTTCCGCGCTCCGCGTCGCCCGCGACAAGGCGGGCAAGGCCCTCGCTCGCAAGGCGCAGAAGCTCCTCTCCCAGCTCGGCTTCGCCAGAGCCGCCCTGGAGGTCGCTCTCACCCTCGAACCTCACCTGCGCCCGCACGGCGATGCCCGCCCCGAATTCCAGTTCGCGCCCAACGTCGGCCAGCCGCCCCAGCCTCTCGCCCGCATTGCCTCCAGCGGGGAGCTCGCCCGTGTCATGCTCGCGCTCAAGACCGTCCTAGCCGAAGTCGACGACGTCCCCGTGCTCGTGTTCGATGAGGTCGACGCCAACGTCGGGGGAGAGATCGGCCGCGTCGTCGGCAGCCTCATGGCCCGCATCGCGGCGCGCCACCAGGTCTTCTGCGTCACCCACCTCCCCCAGGTCGCGGCCCAGGCCTCCCAGCATTTCCTCGTCGAGAAAACCCAGGACGGTCGCCGCACGAGCGTCTCCATCCGCTCGATCCACGAAGACACCGGGACGCGCATCGATGAGCTTGCCCGGATGCTCGGCGACCGAAAGGCCGCCTCCGCGCTCGCCCATGCCCGCGAACTGCTCGGCGCCGATTGAGCGCCGGTCCGGGCCGCGCCCGCTCAGGGTTCGCCGGCAAGGCGGTCGGTCAGATGGCGCAGAAAGCCGGCGCGATCCTTCCATCGCAAGGCCGCACGGACGGGCACGCCATCGGGATCGCGCACGGTAAAACCGTCGTCCGTCACGCGGATCGGCACGGTTTCGAATTCCAGGAAGTCCTCTGCGAATGCCATGTAGACGGCAACCGTATCGAAAAGCGTCGAGGAACGCCGTTCCGGATCCCCGCCGTGGCTCCAGGTGACCCGCTTCGTCCAGATCCTGAAATTCTCGACCAGCGCGCGAAGCTCCGGCCGTTCGCTGTTGAAAACACGCCGGTAGTGGGGGCCATCCAGCACCACGAGGTCGCACGTATCCAGCGGCGTGATGCGCAGATCCAGCCAATCGGCCGCCAGCACGGCGCGAAAAGCCTCCACATCGCCCCGCACATTGGCCTCAGCCACCGGCGCGCCGCCGCCATAGCCGACATCGATGCTGCCGTGCATGCCCACGAACCGCACGCGCCCGGCGATGTCCGGTGCCCGGCGCAGGGCCTCGGCAATATTGGGCACCGGACCGATGGCGATGAGAGTCACCGGCTCCGCGGCGTTGCGGACAAGCGCGATGAACGCATCGACTCCATCCCGGTGAACCACGCCGGGATAGCGATCGAGGGCATAATCCCGCACCCACGGCGCCTGAAACTTCCCGCCCCCCTCGCCGCGCAGGCCGATGCCCACCGGCACATCCGTCCGTCCCGCAACCTCGAGAAACCGCGCCGCTACCCGGGCGCGGTAGATCGTGTCTCCCGTGTCGGTCAGAACCATCCGCAGATCCAGCTCCGGACACCGAAGGAGATAGGCGAGCGCCCAGGTATCGTCGATGTCGGTACCAATGTCCGTGTCGAGCACGACCGGGATGGGACGGGCGGCCGCGACGGCGGCAAGACTCAGCATGAGGGTGACGAAAAGCGTTCGCAGGGGCATGGCCAGTCCCCTACACGACGTTCGCCTCGCAGGCAACACGGCGCGGTCCAGGTCTGTTCCGTCTCGTTTTAGCGATGCCAACGGCCGCCGGGCCGCACCGTGGGGTTCGCGAGTCCCTCTGCCGGCGGCGCCACGCTCTGCCACTGCCGCCCCTGCCCGACGGTCCAAAGCGCCGTCGGCGACAGGCTCCGGAATGCTCAAACCCGCGCTTTGACCGCACGGGTCGTCTTCCCCGGCACCTCGCGGCAATCCACGAGGATGTGCCGCCGCGAAGCCGAGGGATGATCCATGCGCCGCTGAAGGGAGACGAGGCACGAGACGCCGATGTCGTGAAACGGCGTGCGCACGGTGGTGAGCTGCGGCATGCCACGCGGCGGTTTGATCCCGTCGAAACCGGTCACCGAACAGTCCTTCGGCACCCGGATACCGAGCTTGGCCAGGTCTCGCATGAGCTGGTAAGCCTGGTGGTCGGCGGCACAAACCCACGCGGTCACGCCCGCCTCGCGGGTGAGGCGCGCCACTTCCACGGCCATTTCCGCCGGCTCCATGTTCTCCTCCCGACGCATATTCACCGCCAACCGCGGATCGAACTCGAGACCGAGCCGGTAGAGGTTCTCGACGTAGGAACCGAAACGACGCTCCACCCACGGCGCGTGCACCGTATACTTCCAACTCATGAAACCGATGCGCCGGTGCCCCAGGTCGTAGAGTCTCTGCACCATGCGCGTGATCCCTCGGATCTCATCCGGATTGATACAGTCGACGTCGACGGTGTCGTAATCGTCGAGCACGGAGATGACGGGGAACTTCGCCGAAAGGTTGCCCACGGTCTGCTCCTCGAATGGATACAGCAGCACCACGCCTTTCCAGTCGCTGCTGCTCACGCCCGGCAGGATGCGGCGCGCGCGGGGGGCAAGCCGGTATTGCCCGGCATCGACATAGTGCACGGCGACATTCAACCCCATGGCCGCCGCCTTTTCGAAGATGCCTTTGAGGATGATCTTCGCCGTGTTCACCGCATCGCGGCGGCTCTCCGGCACACCGATGAGCACCGCGATGGTATTGCGGCCATCGGGCTTGCGGGCGGCGACATTGCGCGGAGCCCGGTATTCGTAGCCGAGCTCGGCCGCCAGTTGAAAGACGGCGGCCCGCGTCTCCGGATTGATCTTCGGGTGGTTGGTAAAGCACCGGGAAACCGTCGTGCGCGAGAGCTTGAGACGGTCGGCGATGAGCTGCTGGTTGACTTTCATCCGATCAAAAGGCGAGAACGCAAGACGACCCGAACCGCCATGGAGACGCCTCGGGCCGCTTCCCAAATAGAGCGATGAAGAAAACGGCAGCCAGCACAAAAGCCGGCTGCCGTCTTCCGGATCACGATTAGAACCCAATCCCGAATGTCATTCGGGCGCTGATGCCCGGGGCGTAGAGCAAGCCATACTGATCCTTGTCGTTCAGCAGGTTGTCCACGTTGACCTGAACATAGGAGTCATACTTGTCGGTCACCTTGAAGGAATACTTCACCATGGCGTTGACCGTCAGGCGTGGATCGGTGAACGCCTGGATCTTCTTGCCCGTGTCGTTTTCCTTCTTCTGGCCGACGGAGGTGAAGGAGGAGGCGAACTCGCGCTTGCTCTCCCAGGTGCCGCCGAGGCCGACTTCGAGCCCCTTCAGCCCACCCTCGCGGAATTTGTAGGAACTCCAGATCGACACGACATCCTTGGGCGTGTCATCGAGCGACTCACCCGCGCCGTAGCCGATGCCGGTCCATGTGGAGGTATCCATATTCGGGAGGCCATTCTCGCCGCCCGGATAGACCTCCTCGGCGCTGAAGCCCGACAGGCCCCAGGAACCGTCCGGGAAGTACCACATCGCCCAACGGTCCCAGTTGTCCGGATCATACGGATACTTCGCAAAGTTCCCCGGGCTGTCGATCTGGCGAGTGACGTGCGAATAGTTGAGCACGATCTGCAGGTTGTCGATCGGCGTGAGCATGAACTGAGCCTCGAAGCCGCGCGAGGAATCAGAGATCGCCTGGTAGTAGTCGCCCTGCGACCAATCCTCGGCAGCCGTATTCACCTCGGGATCGCCCTCGGGCACGCCGACGTAGAGCCAACCCGGCCACTGGCCCGGGGTCTCGCGGAAGACGGTATCCAGGTAGTTTGCACCTTCCGGCGTGGAGGCGTTCAGGTAGGTGTTGCCGTTTTTCTCGTAGACGGCACCGGCGGCGATGGCCGCCTCGTAGGCCTGCACGACGACATCGCGGTGCATGACTTCCTTCCAGTCCGGCGCGTCGGCACCGGCCTTGAAATCGGCGATGTTGTAGATGATCGGATCGCTCCGCCGGAAGGCGCCGCGTCCGGGGGCCGGCGCCCACCAGTAGATCACCGGCACGCCCTCGCGCTCGATCTTGAAGGTGCTCAGCGTCGCCGCCAGCCGGCCGTTGAAGAGATTCAGCTTGGCACCGAACTCGCGCGCCGTGCTGGTGGTCGCCGCCATCGGATTGCCCCAGGCATCCACCTTGCCGCCGAAGTTCGGCTCGACGCCTTCCGAGTGCAGGGCAAAGAGCGTGACGCCGGGGATGACCTCAAAGCTGATGCCGAGCTGCTTGCTGTTGATCGAAACCTCCTCGCCCGGCGAGCTGTTGTTCGCCGAGGGATTCCGGTAGTCCGTGCGCGAGGTCGCCGTGCTGCTCTTGTCGTTGCGCACACCGCCGAGCAGGAAGAGGCGGTCGTCGAGGAATCGGCCGGAATAGACGAGATAGGCCCCCTTGTTCGTGGCGTCCGAGAAGGTGTCACGCTCGGGCGTCATCGGCGCATCCGGAGAGCCGTCACCCTGCGTGCCGAAACGGATCGGCGTGGCGTCATCGGGCGCCTTGAAGTTCCACCCGCTGGTCGCTCCATCGGTGGAAACGACCGAAACACTCTTCTCCGCGTTTTCGTAGGAATAGCCGGCGAGGACGTTGTGCTGCGAATTCAGCCACCGGTTGCCCTCGAAGAGGCGCTTGGAGTAGTTGAGTTCGGCGCGATACTGGGTGCGGGTGTTGTTCTCCACCGTGTCCACCCAGGCGTATTGCAGGATCGTATCCGGTACTTCCGAGGTCACGTCGGAATCCTTGCCGTCGATGATCTGATAGGAGGTCACTGTGCGCCGCAGTTCCTCCGGGCCGACGCCCTGCTGCAGGCCGCCGAAGACGTCGCGGATATCGAAATCCGTCTTGGAATAATTGGCGCCCACCTTCACGAACAGATCCTCCGTGATCTCCTGGGTAAGATCGGCGTGGAGATTGCGCGCGTCGGTATCCAGGTAGGTGTCCGGTCCGGACCAGCGGAAAGTCCGCACGTCCTTGCCGGGCAGCCGATGGAAACCATAGGTCTCGAGACGGTCCGTCTGATCGATCGGAATATCGCGGCTTGGCGAGCGCACGCTCTGGAAGCCGATGCCATCCTGATCTTCCCGGCCATACTCGACGTCCAGCACGAGATTGGTCTTCTTCGTGAGCTGAAACTCGACAACCGGCGCGATGAAGAAGTGTCGCGCCTGCTTGTAGTCGGTCCAGTCATCCGTCCGCTCGAGAGCGAAGTTCACCCGGTAGCCCGAGCCCTTCATCTTCTCTCCGAACGGACCGCCGAAATCCGCCGTCGCACGCATGAAACCATGCGACCCGAAGCCCACCGTGTATTGCTGCATCGGTGATGCGGTCGGACGCTTGATCAGGTAGTTGACGATACCGCCGAAGTTACCGATGCCGTAAAGC
The DNA here is from genome assembly GCA_003694825.1 of Verrucomicrobiota bacterium. Lineage (GTDB taxonomy): Bacteria > Verrucomicrobiota > Verrucomicrobiia > Opitutales > Opitutaceae > J108. The sequence goes on from RFJS01000274.1 coordinate 6,686, forward strand.
AACGCCGAAGGCCCACGCACGACCTCGATGCGCTCGATATTGACCGAATCGGTCGCATGCTGGCGGCGGAAACCCTCCCGCAGCACGTCCTCGGTGACAAAGCCGCGCATCTTGAAGGAGGTGTTCGTCTTGTTGCTGGTGACACCCTCCGGATTGTTGACACCGCCGACACCGCTGAAGCTGTCGGGATTGCGGGCATCATTCTGCGAAGTGAGGATAACACCCGCACTGTAGCGGAGCGATTCACGCAGATCGACCGACCCGGTATCCTCGATGAAGTCCGAGGTCACGACCTCGAGCGTCAACGGGATATCCTGGATCGGCACGCTAACACGCGAACCGGATATCGAATTCGTCGCAAAGTATCCAGAATCTTCATCCGAGGATACTTCGAAGGGGCTGAGCATCACCAGCTCATCATCGGTGGAGGCATCGGAGCCTTCTCCGGCCTCCTGGGCAAATGCAACACCAGTTGTCAACAGCAAACCAAGCGTGCACGCGAGGGTAGTTTTAGCGCCGACCGAATCGGCAGGGCTTGGAGTCTTCATGGAATCTCAGGGTTAGTTCTCGAGGGTTTCTGGTGGATCCGAAGTCCACGAGCGATGACAGCACTAAACGATACCCCAAATTCCCCGTCAATCAAAATTGTGCATTACTGTGCATTTTATTATTGTTCCCCGCCCCGCCCGGTGCGATAACCGGCCACCATCAACTCGATGCACTTCACTGCACTCCTACCCCCGCCGCACAACCCGCACGTCTCGCCATGAAAGCCATTACGTCTGAACCGAAAACCTCCGCGCCCCGCCCTGCCTCGACCGCCGCCGCGGCGGGCTGGACCCGACACGCGGGCCGGCCTGAACCTGCCAGCGAGTGGTGCTTGATCGACGGCTTACCGCATCTGCGCGTGTGCAACAGCCACTGCATGCCACCCTTCCTGACGCAAGTGACCAGCGACAGTGATCTCTGGATGTTCGTCGGCTCGAACAACGCCATCACCGCCGGCCGCTGCAATCCCGACCATGCCATCTTCCCCTACTACACGCAGGACCGGATGTTCGA
>RFJS01000275.1 GCA_003694825.1 Verrucomicrobiota bacterium
ATCATCGGCAACGAACTGGTCTCACCGACCGTGCCTTTCGTCGTCGTCGACGGTTCTTCCACGGGCGTCTATGTGCATGGCAACAACGAAGGCGGCACCGTGCAGTGGCGTGCGGGCGAGCCCCAGGTCGTGCCCGCGAGTTATCTCTATGAGACGACGCCGGCGTTCTGGAACATCCCCGATCCGTGGCCGTCCATCGGGCCGGAGCACGAAGCCGGGCAATACACCATCCCGGCGCAGCGGCGCTGGGAGCAGGGGCTTGTCGAGACCTTTGCGGCGCCGCTGCCGGAAATCGAGGCCCAGCCGGTCAGCGCCGCGGCCGCCCCGGGCGGGGTGGTCACGCTCAGCGCCGATGTCTACACGCTCGGCCCCGTTTCGTATCAGTGGCAAAAGGACGGAGTGGATCTGACTGACGGCGCCTCCCTCTCGGGAGCGAACACCGCGACACTGACGATCCAGAACGTTTCGCCGGCGGACGCCGGCGTCTATCGGCTCGTCATTACCGGCGACCGCGGCACCGTCACGACCGCCGAAGCTCTCGTGTCCGTGTGGGATCCGGCGGCGGGTCACCTCGCCAACCTTTCCACCCGCGGACAGGTCCTCGCCGGCGACGACATTCTCATCGCGGGCTTTGTCCTCGACGGAGCGGGCACGAAAACCCTTCTGATCCGCGGACTGGGGCCGGCGATGATCAAGTTTGTCGGCGAGGAAAAAGCGCTCGCCGATGCCACCCTCACTCTCAATGCGGGCGCCCGGTCTCTGGGCTCCAACGACGACTGGTCGCTGGCCGAGGTCGGCGATCTGGCTCTCTGGCTCGGGGCCTTCCCGATCACGCCGGGCTCGAAAGATGCCGCGCTGCGTGCCGATCTCGAGGCGGGATCCTACACGGCCCATCTCGCCGGGGCCGGCGGCACCGGCGTCGCCCTGCTGGAACTCTACGTGGACGCGCCCGCCGCCGAGCCGCGGTTGATGAACATTTCCACCCGTGGCCATGTCGGCACGGGCGATGCCGTGATGATTCCGGGCATCGTCGTTGCCGACAGCCCGATGCGGCTGCTCGTGCGCGGGGTGGGGCCGGAGCTGGCGGTCTCCTTCGGATTCGACAGCGGCGCGGTGCTCGCCGATCCCGTTCTCACGCTGTTCGACAAAGACGGAAGGCCCATCGAGGTCAGCGACAACTGGGGCGATCAGACCGAGGCGTTCACGCTGGCGGCCGTCGCCGAGCAGGTGGGCGCCTTTGCGCTGACCCCGGAGAGTCTCGATGCCGCCATCCTCGTCGAGGTCGAGCCCGGCAGCTACACGGCGCAGGTCGCCGATGCCGGCGGCGGCGAGGGTATAGCCATCGTCGAGGTTTACGCTGCGCCGTAGTGCGGGAGGAGGGGGCGCCGCCGGTGTCCTCCCGGCGGGGTGATGGACGGGGCGGACGTGAACGGTGAAACGGGAAAGGCATTAGGATCGTCTCTCCCGGCATGCGTGTGTTTTTGCTGAGTTTCCTGGGCGCCGCTGTTGCGGGGTTTGCGCAGACTGAGCGGTTGCCGTATCCGATTGTCGATACCGGGCAGCAGCAGGTGTTCGATGAACAGGGGCCCATTGCCTGGCCGGTCGAGGGCGCGCCCTTCTTCGGACAGGATGCCCAATACCGCGGCAATTCGCCGACCTACCGGGACAACGGCGATGGCACGGTGTCCGACCTCGTCACCGGTCTCATGTGGACCCGCGATCCGGAGCCCCGGCGCATGACCCTGGACGAGGCCGAGGCCGGGGCGAAGGCCTGCCGCGCGGGGGGCTACGATGACTGGCGATTGCCGACGATCAAGGAGCTCTACTCGCTCATCGACTTCCGGGGGACCGATCCGCGGCCGCAGGGGACCGAGACGGATACCCTCACGCCGTTCATCGACACGCGCTACTTCGGGTTTCGCTATGGCGATCCGGCCGACGGAGAGCGGATCATCGATGCTCAGTTCGTCAGCTCCACCCGGTATGTCGGCACGACCATGCACGGGGACCCGACCGTCTTCGGCGTCAATTTCGCCGATGGCCGGATCAAGGGATACCCGATCCGCAGTCCCCGCGGAGAGGGGCGTTTTTTCGTGCGCTACGTGCGCGGCAACCCCGCATACGGCAAGAACCGCTTCCATGACAACGGGGACGGCACCGTGACCGATGCGGCCACCGGGCTCATGTGGGCGCGCGCGGATTCCGGCCGCGGCATGAACTGGCGCGAAGCGCTGGACTACGCTGAGCGTCTCGAGCTGGCGGGGTATGACGACTGGCGCCTTCCCAACGCCAAAGAACTGCAGAGCATCGTCAATTATACCCGCTCGCCTGATACGACCGGCACGGCGGCCCTCGATCCCGTCTTCGAGGCGACCGCCATCCGCAACGAGGCGGGCAAGCGGGATTTCGGTTACTACTGGACGAGCACCACCCACATGCGCGAAGGCGGGAAGGGGACCGAGGCGGTCTATATCAGTTTCGGCCGGGCGCTCGGCTACATGCGCAACCGCCGTTCCGGGGCGGTGGAGCTGCTCGATGTCCACGGTGCCGGCGCTCAGCGCAGCGACCCAAAGGCGGGTGATCCGGCGCGCTACCCCCGAGGGCGCGGGCCGCAGGGCGATGTCGTGCGTATTCACAATCTTGTGCGGGTCGTGCGGGGTGGCGGCGTGGCGCTCGCCGGCGAAGGAGAGTCCGGGACGGCGGTGGGGCATCGGTCCTCCAGCGGAGCGCAGGCGGCGGTCGGGCCGGCGGCGGAGGTGGCGCCTCCCGCGGTGAAGGCGGCGTCGGCCGGAGAAGCCGAGGCCGGCAGACAGCCCGCCAGGCCGAACATTGTATTCATCCTCGCCGACGATCTCGGCTGGACCGGCACTTCGGTCGAGATGGTCCCTGGCGACGCCGAAACACGCAGCGATCTTTATCAGACGCCCCACCTCGAGCAACTGGCCCGGGAGGGGATGCGATTCTCCGCGGCGTATGCGCCGGCTTCTCTGTGCACACCGAGCCGGGCGGGGATCCTGACGGGAAAGACGCCGGCGGAGCTGCACATGACCTCGCCGGGGTCCGGCCGTGGCGATGGGCGGCGGAAACTGCAGCCGCCGGTGCAGGTGCGGGAGTTCCCGGAGGAAGTGACCACCGTTGCGGAGGTGCTGCGCGACGCCGGCTACATGACGGCGCATTTCGGCAAGTGGCATCTCGGGCGGCGGTCGCCCGAGTTGCACGGTTTCGCGGCGAGCGACGGTCCGACCGAGAATGAACCTGTCGGCGCGGCGGGGCCGGACGATCCGAAGGCGGTGTTCGGCGTGACGGATCGGGCTATCGCTTTCATGCGCGAAAGCGTCGCGGCGGGTCGGCCGTTTTTCGTGCAGCTCTCCCACTACGCCGTGCATGAGCCCGCGGCGGCGCGAGGGGCGTCGCTGGAGAGGTTTGCCGACGTCCCCGTCGGACGCCGCCACCGGGACCGCACGGTCGCGGCGATGACCTGGGACCTCGATGCCTCGGTCGGAATGATTCGCGAGGCGCTGGCCGAGCTCGGCGTCGAGGCGCAGACCTATCTGGTGTTTTTCTCGGACAATGGTGCTCCGGCGGGGCCGCGGGTGGGGGCGCTGAACAATGCCCCGCTTTCCGGAGGCAAGGGCACGCTCCTTGAAGGCGGCCTGCGCGTGCCGCTGTTTGTGGCCGGGCCGGATGTCGCGGCCGGCGCGGCCACGGCCGTGCCGGTGACCGGATGTGACCTGTTGCCGACCTTCTGCGAATGGGCGGGGGTGCCGGTGCCGGATGGCGTGGCGGGAGTGAGCCTCGCACCGCTGCTGCGCGGCGACAGCCAGAGCCTGGCGCGGCCGGGAGATCTGTTGCTGTTTCACTATCCCCACTACGGGAAAGGGCCGCGGGCGAAGCCGGCCACGGCCATCATCGTCGGCTCCAACAAGCTGATTCGCGACTGGGAGACGGGCACCTGCCAGCTCTTCGATCTTGCGGTGGACCCCGGAGAACAGCGGGACCTGGCGGCGCGGGAGCCGGCGCTCCTCGAGGCGCTGAAGCAGCGGATGGATCTCGAGCTTGCGCGTGTCGGTGCGCAGTTGCCGACGGCGAATCCCGACTGGCGTCCGGCGCGGTCCGAGGGGCGCGGACGTGCCGTGAGCCCGAGGCGATGAGCGGCTCGGCGCCCGCGCGGGCCGAAGCGGGCGCCGCCGGAAGGACGGCGGCGTGACGGCTCAGGGAAGCGGCCGGATGTAGAGGTCCTTGAAATACACCGTGCTGTCGGGATCGTGGGTCTGGAGGGCGATCGTGCCCTCGCTGAGGCGGCGGCCGGGCATGCCCTCGAGTCGGGTCGCCGGATCCCAGTCCTCCGGTTCGGTCCAGTCGACCGTGGTTTTCCCATTGATGCGGATCAGGATGTGCCGGCCTTCCACGCGAATGAAGCAGTCGAACCACTCGTCATCCGGCGCGGGCGAGGCGTCGAGCACATCGACCACGGCATAGAGGCTGCCGGTTTTGCGGCGGTCCTTGTGGCTGGTGGAGTTGATCTGGCACTCGTAGCCCTTCCCGGGCCATCCGCTGGGCTGGAAGGCGGTATGAAAGTAAATGCCGGAGTTGGAGCCGGGCATGTGTTTCACGCGGGCGCGGAACTCGAAGTTGCGAAAGCTGGCCCCGCCGTCCGGACCGATATAGAAGAGGTGCGCGCGGCCGTTGGTGGTCTTGATCGCGCCGTCCTCGATGGTGAAGCTTCCCGGGGTCTCGCCGTTGGATTTCCAGCCGTCGAAGTTTTCCCCGTTGAACATCCGCACCCAGCCTCCGGATGGGGCGGGCGAAGAGTCGAGGGCGTTTCCTTCGGCGGCATCGGCGCGGCCGCCGAGCCAGGGGATGGCGAGGAAGAGAAGCAGGGGCAGGTGACGGCGCAGGGAAGCCGGGGGTGCTTTCATGATGGACGATTGTCGCGCGGAAAGGCGTCGCCGTCGAGCGGGGAAAGAGGGTCGGCGACCGGATTCGCAGGGGGCGGGCGAGTGGGTATCAAACCGGGTCCTACGGAGAAGCCGCTTGACCATGGCGGGGCTGGGGTTATCGAGTGCGCGAGATTATGAATACAGTGGATGACAGGGATGTGGGGGCGGTGCGCGCTGATGGCGAGCCACGGCACGACTGGACGGTGGCCGAGGCACGGGCCTTGCTGGAGATGCCGTTCAACGATTTGCTCTATCGGGCGGCCACGGTGCATCGGCGGCATTTTTCGCCGAATGAGGTGCAGGTGAGCACGCTGCTCTCGATCAAGACCGGCCGCTGTCCCGAGGATTGCAAGTATTGCCCCCAGTCCGGCCACTATCATACGGAGCTGAGGGCGGAGGCGCTCATGGCCGTCGAGCAGGTCGTGGCCGAGGCCCGGGCGGCGAAGGCTGCCGGTGCGACGCGCTTTTGCATGGGCGCGGCCTATCGGTCGCCGTCGGAGCAGGATTTTCCGGCGATCGTGGAGATGGTGCGCCAGGTGCACGCTCTCGGCCTGGAGACGTGCGTGACTCTCGGCATGCTCGATCAGGATCAGGCGGAGCAGCTGGCGCGGGCGGGGTTGGATTATTATAATCACAATCTCGATACATCGCCGGAGTTCTACGGAGAGATCATCACGACGCGCACCTATGCGGA
>RFJS01000276.1 GCA_003694825.1 Verrucomicrobiota bacterium
GCCGTGGTTCGGTGAGCTGCTCGCTGCGATCGGCCAGCCGAAGGGTGCAAAGGTGGCCACCAGCCACTGAGGCTGAACGGCGCGCCCCCGCAAGATCCCTATTCCTACAGGCGAGGGAGCCGGTCCATCGGAGGCCGGCTCCTTGTTTTTTCTGCCACCGGATGGCGCCGCGGGGTAAGGGACGCCGGGCAGGCCCCGCTCAGCCTCCGACGCTGATGGCCGGCTGGACCGCGGAACCGGCGCGGCGGCCGCCATCGCGCGCCCCCGCACCGTCTGCAGCGGCTCGACCGCAACGCCCTCAAGCCGCCGTGCCCACGAGATCGCGGACTTTCGCCACCAGTTCCCGCGTGGAGAACGGCTTGGTGAAGAACGCCTCGATATTCTCGGGGATCTCCTTCTGCGCGATGAAATGATACAGGTAGCCCGACAGCAACACGAGCCGCACGTCGGGTAGATTCTCCTGACACCAGCGCGCCACGGCAAAGCCGTCCATGCCGGGCATGATGCCGTCGGTGATGATCAGGCTGACAGAGTGCCCGTCCTCGGAGAGGAATCGGATCGCCTCTTCACCCGAGGCGAAGGCGACGACTTCGAGGCCGGCCTGGTAGAGGCAGAGCCGCAGAAGGCGGCGGACGACGGGGTCGTCTTCGATGACGACGATCTGTGAGGAAAGCGGCGGGTTCGTGCCCGTTCCCTCGGCGGCGGCAGAGAGGTTCATCGTGTATCCAGGGTAGCAGGGTTTTGGGGGCTGGGAGCCTAACACCGATCTTCGGGACTGTGAATACCGAATGCGCGATGTTTACACTCGTTTTACGATTTTCAGGGAATTGTTAAAGCCTCTGCGGCCGGCGGGCCCTGGCGAGGCGCGTCGGCCGCGGCACCCGCGCCGGCGACATAGCGTTCGAGCGTCTCGGCCGCGCAGGCCGGGCCGTTTTCACGGGCGAGGGTTTCAGCGCCCCGCGCGGCCTTCGAGGCATGGACCGGATTGGCAAGGACGCGGCGGACGGTCCGATGCAGGCGTTCCGGCCACCGGGCCTTGCCGAGCTTCACCCCGCAGCCGAGGCGACGGATCTCATGGGCGAAGAAGTCCTGATCTCCGATATGAGGCACGATGATGTGCGGCTTGCCGGCGTGCAGGACCGAGGCCGTGGTGCCGGCGCCGCCGTGGTGAATGACGACCGAGGCGTATTGGAAAAGCTGATCGTGGTTCATGGGGCCGATCGTAAGGAAGTGGGGGCACTCGGGCGGCGTCCGGAATCCGGCCCATCCCGATTGGACGATGAGCTTCTCGCCGGCGGGCCAGCGTGCGGCAAGCCGCGCCATCCAGGCGTCTGGATTGTCGTAAACCATGCTGCCGAAAGTCAGCACCGGCACGGGGCGGCCGCCGGTGAACTTCTGGAGGGTTGCCTCGATGTCCGGGTTGATCGGTTCCTGCCAGCGGCAGTAGCCGGTGAAGTGAAAGCGCGGGGGGAGGGGGAAGGGAGGGCGCATCAGTCCGGGGGAGACGCCGACGATGACGAGCCGGGCCGGCTTTGAGAAAAAGTCCTTCACCAGCGGGAGACCGCGCGCGCGAAGCGGACGGGCGATCATCTGGTTGACAAGGGTGTCGACCGCGAGGTTGCCGATACGCCACAACCAGCGGTTCCATGTGTGCTGCACCGGGCGCGGCAGCCCGCGCAGCCGAGGCAGGCCGTCGGGCGGGTAGTAGCGGGACGGGACGGTGTTGTGGGCGAAGGCGAAGGTGGCGAAGGGAACGCGGTGCCGTTCCGCGATCACGCGGTTCATGGGGAAGAGGTAGGAGGAGACGAGCAGATCCGCTCCGGCGAGAACGCCATCCATGGCATCGATGATGGCCGGGATGTGCGGCTGGGCGGCGCGGTAGAGCTCCCGCAGTTGAAACAGCGGGGTGGCGATCTGCTGGAGCCGGCCCATCCAGTGGGCCAGTTCGGCGTGCGTCCACAGCGGCGGGATTTCCCGAAACTCGAGGCCGGCGCGGGCGATGGTATCCCGGAAAGGGGGACTGGTGGCGAAGGCGACCGCGTGCCCGCGCCGCTGCAGTTCGCGGCCGAGCGCGATCATGGGAAAGATATCGCCGGTGGATCCGTGCGATGTAAGGACAACCCGCATACAGAAAGAAAGCTACACCGGCGCGCGGAAGGGCGTCACTTCCGATTTTGCCGACGGAGGAAACGTTTCGGTGACGCGCCGGTCACGGCGCAGTCACGGTGGACCGGATGGACGGCCGTTGGAGAAAGAAGGCGCTTCGTTGCTCAGCCCAGATCCTTCAGCAGGGCCCGGATTTCGGCTTCCGGGGTCTCGTGCTTCTGCTCGATGGCGAGCCGCAGGGCGGCTTCGAGCGCCGGCCTGGCTTCCTCGCGCCGGCCCAAGGCCAACAGGGACTTGCCCAGGAGGATCTGCGCCATCATCCAGTCGGCTTTTTCCGAGACGCAGGCCTGCAGGTGTTCCACGGCCTCGAGGTGGGATCCCTCCTCGTGCAGGGCTTGCCCGAGGCTGAAACGGAACATGATGTTGTCCGGGCTCTGTTCGACCAGATTGCGGAATCGTTCAGATCGCATATGTGCTTCCAATAAGGCAAGTTAACCGAACTTGCTAAAAATCAAGCCCCTGGGCGATTCGCGGACTGCCGGAGGCGGCGTCCCTCTTTGCGGACTGTCCTGGCGCGGGCGGGCAGCCGCCCGAGGTGGAGCCGTGGCCGCTCGCGACGGGCTTCGGGCCAGGCCAGGCGCGTAACGGGGGCGGCGCGGGTCAGGCGTCGAGCAGATGCACGCCGATGACGGTGATGTTGTCGTGGCCGCTCGTGTCGAGCGCCGCCTCGACGAGCATCGGCACCACCACGGATGGATCGTCGGCGACGCGGCAGGCTTCGGCGATGGCGACATTCGCGACGCAGTCGGTGAGCCCGTCGGTGGCGAGGATGAGCCAGTCGCCCGGCCGCAGAGTCTCTTCGATGAGGTCGACGCGGGGCGGCTCGAGCTGGCCGATGACGCGGGTGAGGGCGCGTTGGTAGGAGCGGGAGAGCTTGGAGATGTCGCGCCCGGGCGGACTGTCATTGGCCACGTTGTGCTCGCGGGTGAGCGCGGTGCAGGTGTTGTCCCGGACGAGCAGGGCGAAGGAGTCGCCGACATGGCCGATGCGCAGCCGGTCCCCTTCGATGTGCGCCAGTGTCAGGGTGGTGCCGATCTGCAGGATGCCCCGGTCCCGGCCGGCCTGGAGGACGGCCTGGTTGGCCGACTGAAAGAGCGCGTTGAGATCGCCGACAGCTGCCGGTCCCTGCTCGCGCAGGAGGCGGGCGATGGTCTCGACGGCCGTCTGGCTCGCGATTTCTCCGCCTTCGAGCCCGCCGAGCCCGTCGGCGACGACGAAGACGCCACGCCCGGCATCGACGAGATAGCTGTCCTCATTGTTCTGCCGGATGCGCCCGATATCGGTCGCGGCGTGGACGAGCAGTTTCATGATGGGCAGGGTAGGCGTCCGGGGGATCCGGGGCGAGTTCAATCTTCCGGTACAACGAAGGCCTCCGCCCGCGTGGCGCGGGTGAGGCGCGCGTAGCGGCGCGTGGGCAGGCAGGCGAGGAATTGGCGCCCGTAGCTCTTGTGCAGGATCCGCGAGTCGAGGACGGTTACGACCCCGCGGTCTGTGCGTTTGCGGATGAGCCGGCCGACGCCCTGGCGGAACTTGACGAGCGCGTCCGGGAGGTTTAATTCGGCGAAGGGATTGCGGCCCCGACTGCGTATCCACTCCGCCCTGGCTTCCGGTATCGGATGCGTGGGGACTTCAAAGGGCAGCCGGGTGATGATGACTTGTGAAAGCGCGGATCCCGGGACGTCGACGCCGGTCCAGAAGCTGTCGGTGCCGAAGAGGACGCCGTTTCCCGCCGCGCGAAAGCGTTCCGTCATTTCCGTGCGGGGGAGGTCTCTGCCCTGGGCGAAGAAGGGCCGGCCGGCCGCGGTGAAGGTGTCTTCGAGCGCGGTGGCGGCGCGGTTGAGGTCACGGTAGCTGGTGAAGAGAACGAGCGTCCCGCCGGGAACCCGCTCCACGCAGAATCGTATCCAGTCGATCAGTGCATCGACGGCGAGTTCGGCGTTTTCGCGCGACGGCAGGGGCATGTCGGCGGCGATGTAGACACGCATGTTGCGCTCGAAATCGAAGGGGGAGGCGGCGATCTCACAGCGGGCGGACGTCGCGCCGGCGCGTTGCTGGAAGGGCTCGATGCGCCCGGCGACGGCGAGGGTGGCGCTGGTGCAGATGACGGCGACCTCGCGCTCGAATAGGCTGTCGCGCAGGTAGGGGGCGACATCGATCGGAGCGGTGCGCAGCGCGATCGTCGTGCCCCGGCGTCCCGTGCGCTCGACCCAGTGGACGTGATCCTCGTGCGTCATGTCGAGGAAGGCGCGGATGTTGTCGTGGATGGTGCTGATGCGGGTCTTGTTGTCCTTGAGGTCGTCTTTCATCCAGCCTTCGTCCAGCGAGCCGGCGACGCGGTCGAGCGTGTCGGCCACCCGGCGGAGCGGGGCGAGCAGGAGCGGTTCGGCGAATCCCGGCTCGCGCACACGGGTCACGGAGGACTTTTGCAGGAGCTTGTCGGCGATGAAGTCGAAGAAGAGGACGGAGGCGTCGAGTGCATCGACGATGCGCTGGCGATCGCGGTCGGTGCCGAGGGATTTGAGCAGGCCGGTGCGGCGAGCGGGATTGAAGAGGGCCTTGAGCGCGCGGTCTACGCTGTAGGAGCTGACCTGGAGCCCGAAGTAGTCGGTGGCGATGTCGGGCATGGTGTGCGCTTCGTCGATGACGACGAAGTCGTCGGGCAGGAGAACCCCGCGCGCGCCGCCCTTGAGCCCGCCGGCGTTGATGAGGGAGAAGAGCAGGGCGTGGTTGACGATGACGACCTGGGAGCGGCGAATGCGGGCGCGGGCGGCCTGGTAGAAGCAGGTTTCCGCGCTGCAGTTGCGCCGCGAGCACGAGGAGCTGTCGGCGTTGACCATTTCCCAGATGTCGGGCCTGGGCGGGGGGGTGAGTTCCTGGACGAGGCCGGTCGTGGTCTGCTGGCACCACGCCGCGATGCGCATCAGCTCGCTTTGATCGGGGCCGCCGAAGAGGTCGGTCTTGCTGGCGAGGGCGCGGGCGAGGCGTTGGCGGCAGATGTAGTTGCCTTTGCCCACGAGGACGGTGGCGCGGAAGTCGGCGTAGCGCGCGAGTGCGCCGACGCTGGCGAAAAGCTGCCGGCACAGGGGCAGGTCCTTGTGTTCGATCTGATCCTGAAGGGCGATCGTATGTGTCGATACGATCATCGGTCGTTCCGAATCGACCGCGTGCATGATGCCGGGGATGAGGTAGGCGAGGCTCTTGCCCACGCCGGTGCCGGCTTCGAAGAGCAGGGGGGCGTCGTCGAGAAGGGCACCCGCCACCGCCAGGCCCATCGCTTCCTGCTGCGGGCGATGCTCGAGGCCCAGGTGGGCCTGCAGCCAGCCGCCCTCGGCAAAGGCCCGGGCGGTGTGGTTGGCGCAGACGAGCGGGTCGGACGCGAGCCCGCCGCCGGGATCTTCGCGGATGCCGATCATCGGTGGTGGCGAGGGCGCCTCCCGCAAAGCGTTTGCCGTTTTTCGAACATTGGCTGATGTGATGCCGAAAATCATGGCCAACGCGAAGTCCGAAACAAATCCGCAGCCTCCGGAGTGGGCGCAGAGCCTCGCCCGATTCCTGCTCGAGGAGCAGGGGGTCGAAGCCGTGCGCGTCGATCCGGCCGGCCGCAAGCTGGCGGTGGCGACGCTCGGGCAGGTGGACGCGGAGGCGCTTCGCGAAAAGCTCCAGGCGGTGATCGAGCTGCACCGGGCGGCGTTCGAGGCAGCGCGAAGCGAGGATCTGCAGGCGCCGGCGGGATTTCAGATCCGCCAGGATGAGGCGGGAACGACACTGCAGATGGAGACGTGCGCCACGGCACCGGGCTTTTTCAAGTGGCGGGAGTGGGAGTGGCCGGAGGACGAGGCGGAAACGGCGACGCCGGAGTGGAAGACGCTGGCGGTGCTGGCGTCGGTTTGCGGAGTGGTGGCGCTGGCGGCCTTTGTGCTCGAGCGGATGGGTGCCGGACCGTTCTGGCTGCCCCATGCGCTCTATGTCGTGGCGATGATTGCCGGCGGTTGGGATGCGATCGGCGATGTCCGCGAGAAACTGCCGAGGGGCGAGATGGACATCCACTTCCTCATGCTCGCCGTGGCGGTGGGGGCCAGCCTGGTGGGCGCTTTCGGCGAGGGGGCGCTGTTGTTGTTTCTCTTCTCCATGTCGAGCGCGTTGGAGGAGTTTGCGCTCCATCGGACGCAGCGGGAGATCAACGCACTGCTGCATGCCGCTCCGAAGACCGCCACCCGGCTGCGGGACGATGGCGAGCCGGAGACGGTGCCGGTGTCGAGCCTTCGGGTGGGCGACCGGGTGCTGGTGAGGCCGGGGGAGCAGTTCCCGGTCGATGGCGTGGTGCTGCAGGGGCGGACCGCGGCGGACGAGGCGAACCTCTCCGGCGAATCCCGCCCCGTGGAGAAGGATGTCGGCGACGAGGTCGCCGGCGGCACGCTCAACCTCTGGGGGGCGGCCGAGATCCGCGTCCTGCGGCCGGCGGAGAAGAGCGCGCTGCAGCGGATCATCGCGCTGATCCGGCATGCGCAGAAGCTGCGGGAGCCGAGCGAGCGGTTTACCGACAAGTTTGGCGGGCGCTACACGTATCTGGTGCTCGGGGTGTGCGCCGCGATGTTCTTTGTGTGGTGGCTCGGCCTGGGCATTCCCGCCTTCCGCGGCGAAGCCGGGCAGACATCGGCCTTTTACCGGGCGATGACCCTGCTGGTGGTGATGAGCCCGTGTGCGCTGGTTCTCTCCATTCCCTCGGCGATTCTGGCGGCGATCGCGTGGGGGGCGAGGCACGGCATCCTCTACCGCGGCGGTGCGGCGATCGAGAAGCTCGCCGAGGTAAATGTCGTGGCCCTGGACAAGACGGGCACGCTCACGACCGGTGAGCTGTCGGTGGTCGGGATCGAAAGCTTTCCCGCGGGGCGCGAGCGCGAGGTGCTGGAGATCGCCTTCGCGCTGGAGAGCAATTCCCACCATCCGATCGCCAGGGCGATCGTGGCCTATGGGCGGCGCCAGGGACTGCGGGCGGAGAGTGTGGAGGCGTTTCACTCCCTGACGGGGAAGGGCGTCGCGGGCACGGTGCGTGAGGCGAGCGCGCTGCTCGGACGCCGCGAGTTGATGGACGAGGGGCCGTTGCGCGAGTGGATCCGGACGATTCCGGCTCCGGGGCCGGAGATCTCCGAGGTGTGGATCCTTCACGGCGAATTGATCGGCCGGATCCTGCTCAAGGACGAGATCCGCCGGGAGTCCCGTGCGGTGCTGGCCGAGCTGAAGCGGCGTTCCATCCGCACGGTGATGTTGACGGGCGACCGGCGGCACACGGCCGAGGCGGTGGCCCGGGAGATCGGTATCGACGAGGTGCGGGCCGGCCTGCTCCCGGAGGA
>RFJS01000277.1 GCA_003694825.1 Verrucomicrobiota bacterium
ACAAGATCGCCCGCTCCCGGGTGAGCCACTGCGTGCGGTCGGCTTCGAACCCTTTGATGCCGAAGGACTCCATGAGCGCCTGAAGCTCCCTCTCGATGGCCAGCCCGGCCTTGAGGCGGAAGTTCATGTGCTGGATCTCAAAGCGCAGCAACCGCTCGTGGTAATCGATGAGGTCGTCCGTCACCGTGGCCAGAAACTGCCGAACGACCGGACTGTCGCCGTTGTATGCCTTCCCGCTGATGCCATCGATGACATCCAGCGTGCCGGCGTAGACGACAAACGGCTCCATGTTGATGGTATCGCCGATATAGAGGTCCTCGTCGGCAACGGCCGCCTGCCCCGTGCCGGCGAACGTCCCGATGGCGAAAGCGACACAAAGAGACAGAAGGAAACGGCTGAAAGGGGGCAGTGGGATCGTCATGGCCTGGGCGCGGCGACAAGGGAAACTCGCTATATACAACGCTCCCGGCACGCCGAACCCGTCAATCCAACAATGGCGGATCCCGGCTCGAGCGCGCCATGCCGCGCCGACGGCGGCTCTCCCCTCGCCTTCATCACCTTGCCTTCTGCCGCCCATTCAGTCGCCTGATGTTGCGCGTCCACACGCCCGGATCGCTCCATTTTTCCGCTTGGCGCAACCGCTCTCCGCCTTCGAAGATGCCCGGATGGACTCGCAAACCCTCTTCTTTCCCCGTGGCGACAAGGCTGCGCTCGAAATGGGCGACAAGCTCCAGCCGAAGTTCGACGAGAACGGTCTGATCCCCTGCATCACCGTCGATGCGGCGACCAACGAGGTCATCATGTTCGCGTTCATGAACGAGACCTCGCTGCGCATGACGATCGAAACCGGCAAGGCCTCCTACTGGAGCCGCTCCCGAGGCAAGCTCTGGGTCAAAGGCGAAGAGTCGGGAAATTTCCAATACGTGAAGGAAATCCGCACCGACTGCGACCAGGACGTCATCCTCATCAAGGTCGATATCGGCGAGAAGGGCGCCGCCTGCCACACCGGCTACAAATCCTGCTTCTACCGCAAGCTCGACGAAAACGGCCGGCTCGTCATGGCCGGCGGCGAACGCCTTTTCGACCCCGCCAAGGTCTACAAGAAATAACCGTCCTCCCGGGCCGGCGGCCCGCGGTTCCCCGCGCCGCCGGCCGGCTCATCCGCCCGCTTCCCGGGTGAACGCCGCCAGGGCCTCAGGCCTGGCTGCCGGGACAAAAGCCGCGCTCGCTGCGGCGCGCAAACTCCAGCACCACGCGCACCTCCGGCGTATCGGCATCCGGCCCCGAAGCGAGCCGTTCGATCGCCTGCGAGCGCGTCAGCCCCGCGCGATAGAGCGTCCGGTAGATCGCCTTCACCCGCCCGCGCCGGGCCTCGTCGAAGTCGGCCCGTTCGATGCCCACGCGGTTGAATCCCCGCACGACCGCCGGAGACCCCTCCACGATCATAAATGGCGGCACATCGTGCACGACGCGACTCTTGCCGCCGAGCATGGCATAATCGCCGATCCGGCAAAATTGATGCACGCCGGTGAAAGCACCAAACACGACGTGATCGCCCACGACAACATGGCCCGCGAGCCCCGTGTAGTTGCTCGCGACTACATGGTTGCCCACCTGGCAATCGTGCGCCACGTGGCTGTAGGCGAGCAGTAGCACATCATCGCCGATCACCGTGAAATCGCCGTCATCCGTCGCCGCGTGCACGGTGACATATTCACGAAACACACAGCGGTCCCCGATGCGCGTGCCCGGACGCCCACCCTTGTATTTCAGGTCCTGCGTCTTGCCGCCAATGCAGGCATAGGGAAACACCTCGCAGTCGGCCCCGAGTGTCGTGAACCCCTCCACGCTCGCATGGTGATGCAGGCGACAGCGGTCTCCGAGCACCACCTCCGGTCCGACATAGGCAAATGGCCCGATCTCCACATCCTCGCCGAGCCGGGCCCCCTCTTCGACAACCGCCAGCGGATGAATGCGCGCCGCCACGGCTCAGCCCTCCGGGTTGTCGACGAAGCCGAACATCAGCTCCGCCGATGAGACGACCTGGCCGTCCACCGTGCAAGTCGCCTCCGCCACGGCCATGCGCGAGCCGCGCGTCTTGACGATCTTCGCGTTGATCACGAGCTGGTCCACCGGCCGCACCGGACGGCGAAACTTCACCTTGTCCGCACTCATGAAAAAGGCCGTGCGCCCGGCGTTCGCCTCCTGCCGCAGCGTGATGATGCCCGCCGCCTGGGCCATCGCCTCGAGCTGCAACACGCCCGGCATGACCGGGTTGCCGGGAAAATGCCCCTGAAAATACGGCTCATTGAAGGTGACATTCTTGATCGCGACCAGCGCATCGTCCCCGATGAACTCGACGACCCGGTCGATCATCGCAAACGGGTATCGGTGCGGCACCATCTCGAGGATGCGGGCGGCTTCGAGGGAAGTCTCGTGCTTCTGCACGGTCTTCGGCCGCGGCTTCGGCTTGCGCTTTTTCTTCCAGGTCTCGGCCTTCGCCAGCAGCGCCTTCGCCAGCTCGACATTGGCCGCGTGTCCCGGGAGCGTGGCGATGATGTGCGCCTTGATCGGTTTGCCGATCAGCAGGATGTCACCGACGATATCCAGAATCTTGTGGCGGACGAACTCGTCGGGGAAGCGCAGCGGTTCCTTCGAGATGATCTTGTCTCCCTTCAGCACCACCGCGCAATCGAGCGAGCCTCCCTTGATCTTGCCCATCTTGATCAGCGGCTCGATATCCTCGTAAACTGCAAACGTGCGCGCCGCGGCGATCTGCGTGGCGTAATTGTCCGGCGTGACCTCGATCGAGAGGTGCTGGGCGTGAATGCCGCGATCATCCGCCGAGGTGCAGGAAATCTTCAGCCGATCATACGGCAGCGCGATCATCGACGAGGCGCCGCGTTGCACGGTCACCGGCTCCTCCAGCTCGAAAAACTCCCGCTCGGCATCCTGCTCGATCGGCTCGCCCTGCATCAGCAGATCGACAAACCCCTTGGCCGAGCCATCGAGAATCGGCGGTTCCGACGCGTTCATCTCCACCACGATATTGTCCACCGCACAGCCGTGGATCGCGCTGAGAACGTGCTCCACCGTGTGCACATCGGCATTTCCGGAGGTGATCGTCGTGGCCCGGACGACATCCGTCACGAGATTGGCATCCGGACGGATCTCGGGGGCCCCGGCGAGATCAGTGCGCCGAAAGACGACACCGTGCCCCGCGGGAGCCGGCTTGAAGGTCAGAGTGACGCTCTGACCGGTGTGGAGAGCCTTGCCTTCGATACTCACCTCTCGGGTGAGCGTTCGCTGCTTCATGCCCACGGAGCATGTTGGGGCCTTTGCCCGGCTGACAAGCCCGGAGAACAACCATGAAC
>RFJS01000278.1 GCA_003694825.1 Verrucomicrobiota bacterium
GCGTCGTTGCGGGCATCGCGCATCCAGAAGACCTGGGGATTGACGCGCGCCATTTGCCGAAAGCGGGCTTCGCTTTCGACGAGCGCCTGCTCGGCCTTGCGGCGGGCGGTCCGGGCGGCGATGCGTTCGAGCCCGGACGCGACTTCGTCGGCGATTTGCTTGAGGAGTGTCTGCAGGTCGCTGCTGAAGTAGTTGATTTCGCCGGCGTGCACGGCGAGGGCGAGTTCGGTGGTGGGCCCGGTATGGATGGGGGTGACGGCGCAGGCGCGCAGGCCGTGTGCTTCGGCGGTGCGGTGCCAGGGGCGGGTCAGCGGGTCCGCGGTGAAATCGTTGCAGACATACTGGATCCCGAGGCGCAGGGCCTGGGCGATGGGGCCGCGGCTCTCGGGATGATCGGGGGTCAGGCGCACGCGAATCTTTTCGAGGTAGGCGAGGGCGGGGCCGGCGGAGGCCACGATCTCCATCTCGGTGTTGTCGGCATTGGGCCGGACGATCCAGGCGAGCCTGAAGCCACCGTGGGCGACGCAGATGCGGCAGACGTCTTCGAAGAGATCTTCCGCAGAGAGGGCCCGGGCGCATACGTGCGAGGTCTGCGCGAGGGCGGCGTAGAGACGGTTGACGTGGACGAGATGCTCTTCGGCGGAGCGCAGGGCCGAGAGGTTGCGGATGGTGTAGAGTGTGGCCGGGGCGCTGTCCCAGCCGACCGGGGCGGCACGGCGCTCGAGGGTGAGGTGGCTGCCGTCGTCCCGCTGAAGGGTGAACTCTGCGGTTTCGCCCTCGGCGCCGAGAGGGAAGGGGGCGGGGCAGCCGGGAGCCAGGGCGTCGTCACCGAAGAGTTTGCGGGCCTCGCGGTTGGCGAAACGCACACAGCCGTCGGTATCGACGACGACGAGGGCTTCGGCGGCGGCGTCGACGAGCTGGCGCATGTTGCTCTGGTCGGAGCTGCCGCACGGAAGACTTTCACCAGAAGCGCGCGCGGGCGAGGCGGACGGAAAATGAGCCCGTTTAGAGGGTTTCTGGGGAGAGTGCGCCACGACGTTTCGTTGGGTAAATCTACCTGCCTCTCATCGGAGGAGAGTGCTCAGGGTTTAGCGAATTTGCGTGGAAATTTTTTACATCCCACCCCGGATGGCGGAGTCGAGCCGGCGGGAGAAGCGCGTTGCTCCGGGCCGGGAGGGTGGGCATGCATGGGCGGCGCATTCTGCCGAGTTATGAAACATCGTCCCACCGAGCTTTTCGTTTACGGAACGTTGAAGCACGATCAGCCGGAGCATGCCCGTTTCTGCCGGGGTGTGACGGGGTGGCGGCGGGCTCGCGTATCGGGGCGGCTTTTTCGTCTGCGGGAGGGATACCTGATCCTCTTCTGTCCGGAGAGCAGGTTGCTCCTGGAGGCTTCGCCGCATGCGCGGGCGGACGAAGTTCGGCGCGAGGCGTTGGCGCGGCGGTATGCGGAGGCTGGGCGGGAGCCGGGGCCGCAGGCCGATGCCGTCGCGAGCGAGCCGTCGGTCGGGGGCGAGGTGTTGTGCTTCGCCGATGCGGAGGAGGCCTGGCCGAGCCTGGACGAGTGGGAGGGGTTTGTGCCGGGGCAGGGCGGAGTTTACCGGCGGGTCGTCACGCCGGTGGAGATCCTCGACGACGAGGGGCGGCCCTGCGAACGGCGTTTTGTGTGGGTCTATGCCACCTCGCGGGTCCCGCCCGGCGCCGAGCCGGTTTCTCCATAGACCGGCAGGGACGATAAACGCTTGTCCCGGCGCGCGAATGTCGGCGCATTAGGGCCTCAAAAAACTCCGAAACCTCCCAACCCATTCGCGATCACTTATGAGCAAAGTCCTGATAATCGGTGCCGGCGGGGTCGGGCGCGTGGTCACCCACAAGTGCGCCCAGGCTCCGGAAGTCTTTTCGGAAATCTGCCTGGCCAGCCGTCGCAAGAGCAGTTGCGACAACATCGCCTCCGAACTGAAACGCCCCATCCACACCGCCGAGGTCGATGCGGACAATGTGGCGGAGACGGTGGCGCTGCTGAAAGACTTTCAGCCCGACCTCGTCATCAACGTCGCCCTGCCCTACCAGGATCTGCCGATCATGGACGCCTGCCTCGAGGCTGGTGTCGACTACCTGGATACGGCCAACTACGAGCCGCGCGACGAGGCGAAGTTCGAATACAAATGGCAGTGGGCCTACCAGGATCGCTTCCGCGAGGCGGGCCTGATAGCCCTGCTCGGCTGCGGGTTTGATCCCGGTGTGACCAACATCTTCACCGCCTACGCCCGCAAGCACCACTTCGACCGCATCGACACTCTCGACATCATCGACTGCAACGCCGGCGACCACGGCCAGCACTTCGCCACCAACTTCAACCCCGAGATCAAC
Source organism: Verrucomicrobiota bacterium (assembly GCA_003694825.1). Classification (GTDB taxonomy): domain Bacteria; phylum Verrucomicrobiota; class Verrucomicrobiia; order Opitutales; family Opitutaceae; genus J108. The sequence continues at coordinate 2,371 of RFJS01000278.1, forward strand.
ATCCGCGAAGTCACCGCCAACGGCCGCTACTGGGAAAACGGCCGCTGGGTGGAGACGGGGCCGCTCGAGATCCACCGCACTTTCGAATTCCCCGAGGGCATCGGTCCGCGGGAGATGTATCTGATGTATCACGAGGAGATGGAGTCGCTCTCCAGGAACTTCCCCGAGATCAAGCGGATGCGATTCTGGATGACGTTCTCCGAGCAGTATCTCACGCACCTGCGCGTCCTGCAGAATGTCGGCATGACCCGCATCGATCCGGGCGTGCACAACGGCGTCGAGATCATCCCGCTGCAGTTCCTCAAGACCGTGCTGCCGGATCCGGGCAGCCTCGGCAAGACGACCAAAGGACGCACCTGCATCGGCATCATCGCCGACGGCGAAAAGGGCGGCGAGCGTCGCGTCTGCTACATCTACAACATCTGCGACCACGAAAAGTGCTACGAGGAGACGAACTCCCAGGCCGTCTCCTACACGACGGGCGTGCCCGCCATGATCGGAGCGATGATGATGCTCACCGGAAAGTGGCGCGGCAAAGGCGTCTTCAACGTCGAAGAGTTCGACCCGGATCCGTTCATGGACGAGCTCAACCGGCGCGGCCTGCCCTGGACGGAGGTCTTCCTCCCGGAAAAGCCTGCTCCGATCGCGGACTGACGGCGAAAACCCGGCGCTCCCGGGCGGCGGATGCCGCGCCCGGAAGCCCGGGACATTCGTGATGGATCATCTCCTCTTCTACGATCCGGCCCTCCCTCCCGAGGTCCCTTCGCCCTGCTACGTGGTCGACCTCGAGCGGTTGGAAAACAACCTCCGGGTGCTGCGCGAAGTGCAGGAGGCCTCGGGGGCGAAAATCCTCGGTGCGCTCAAGGGCTTCGCCATGCCGCAAGCCTTTCCACTGATGAGCCGCTACCTCTCCGGCATCACCGCGAGCGGACCGCACGAGGCCATGCTCGGGCGGGAGTTCCTCGAAGGCGGCGAGATCCATGTCTATGCGGTCGTCTTCAGCGAGGCCGATATCCAGGCCGTGCTCCCGATCGCCGACCACCTCGTCTTCAACTCCGTCGGCCAGTGGCAGCGCTTCCGCTCCGCGGTTACCGGGGCGCGACGCCGCGTCTCTCCCGGCCTGCGGGTCAACCCGGAATACTCCGAAGTCGAGGTGGCGATCTACAACCCCTGCACCGAAGGCTCCCGGCTCGGCGTCCGTCGCGAGGCCCTCGCGGGGGTCGATCTCACCGGACTCGAGGGGCTGCACTTCCATACGATGTGCGAGCAGGGCGCGGACACCCTCGGCCGCACGCTCGAGCGCTTCGAGGAAAAGTTCGGCGACCTGCTGCCGCGGATGAAGTGGGTCAACTTCGGCGGCGGCCATCACATCACCTCGCCGGTCTACGACAGGTCGCTGCTGGTCGAGCTCATCCGCGGTTTCCGGGTCCGCTGGCCCCACCTCACCGTCTACCTCGAGCCCGGCGAGGCGCTCGCCATCAACACCGGCGTGCTCGTCGCCACCGTGCTCGATGTCGTGGAGACCCCGGCCGGCCCGGTGGCCAACCTCGATGTCTCGGCGACCTGCCACATGCCGGATGTGCTCGAGATGCCCTACCGGCC
>RFJS01000279.1 GCA_003694825.1 Verrucomicrobiota bacterium
AGGACGGGCCCGCCGCGATCACGGATACGCGTGACAGAAGGCCGGTTGTTGTGACACAATCCGCCTCGATCCGCCGACGGGCCCGCCGCCTTTGCGGTTCGAGTGAACCTGCCGACTTTTCTCTCCCCCCGCACCGATGAAGACAAACTCACTGATCGATATCGAACGCATCTGCATCTCGCCCGAACATAACTATTTCGGCCATCACGGTCGTCCGGCGGGCGATGCGCCGGTCGTCGAAGTCGATGCCGTCGAATGCGTGGCCGGCCGCGGCATCCGAGGCGATCGGTTTTTTGACTACAAACCCGATTACAAGGGGCAGATCACTTTTTTTCAAATCGAAGTCTTCGAGGCCATGTGTGCCTCGCTCGGCGTGCACGGCCGTTCCGCGGTGACGGTGCGCCGCAATGTCTTCACGCGCGGTATCGATCTCTCGACCCTCATTGGCCGGGAATTCGAGATCCAGGGAGTCCGCTTTTTCGGCGCCGAGGAGTGTCGCCCCTGCTACTGGATGAATCAGGCCGTCGGTGACGGCGCCGAGCAGTGGCTGAAGGGGCAGGGCGGTCTGAGGGCGAAGATCCTCACCGATGGGTGGCTGCGGATTGCCCGCGGGGTGCGGCTCGAGGTGCTCGAAGCGCCGACCGAGGTGAGCCGCGGAGGATCGCGATGATTCGGGGTATGGGGCGCGCCCTCACACCGTGCCGCGTCGTTGTTCGAGCGCGGTGCGGATGGCGGCCATCCGCTTCTGGTTGAGCGGATAGCGGGTGAGCAGCGCCAGAGCGGTTGCCATTGCCACCACGGGGATGCCGGCGAAGAGCAGGCGTATCCACAGAATTGCTTCCGGGGACTGGTTGCCTTCCCGCGTGGCGTCGAAACCGACGAGATCGAGAAGGATGAAGCTGCCGCCGACGGCCAGCGACATCCCGACCTTAGAGATCCATGAAAAGACCGAGCTGAAGGCGCCTTCGCGGCGCTTGCCCGTATTCAGTTCATCATCATCGACGACATCCGCGCTCATCGACGGCAGCACGACCCAGAACCCCGTGGCGGCGAAGCCGGTGAAGGCCGTGTTGAGCACGACCATCCACCCGTGGCCGGGCGCATACATCCACCAGCTCGAACCAAAGGCGAGGATGCCCGTGACGAGGGTGAAGGTCAGCGCGAGACGTTTGCCGAAGCGGCGCGACACCCAGCTCGTCACGAAGACGCCGGCGGTCCCGAGGACGAAATAGGCGACGGCGGAAAAGGACTGATATTGCCCCATGCGGGCCTGGTCACCGCCGAAGACGTAGTAGGCGCTCACGTAGCCGCCGAGATTGGTGACGAGCATCGTGGGGATGGCGTAGGCGGCGAGGATGCCGAGCAGGATGAGGAAGGGGCGCGAGCGGAAGGTGGTTTTGAGTGAATCGAGAAAGCGGGTGCGCTCCTGCCGGGCCGCGGTGGCGTAGTAGCGTTCGCGGACGAAGCGGAAATTGGCGACGCCCGCGAGGATCATCACCAGCCCGGCCGCAGCGCTGGCCACCTGCACGCCGAGCAGCACGTCGGGTTTTCCGGTGGCCGGATCGATGTGAAAGGTCTGGGCGAACCACCATACCGACATCATGGGGATACCGCTGATCTTCTGCACAATCGCCTTCCACGCCATGACGTTGGTGCGCTCGTGGTAGTTGGGTGTCAGCTCGGCCCCGAGGCTGTTGTAGGGCATGGTGTAGGCGCTGATGATCGGCGCGTAGAGCACCGCCGAGATGAGCATGAACCAGAACAGGCGGTTGCTCATCCACGGCGCGCTCGCATCCCAGGACTCCGAGGCGAAGAACAGGCAGGGCAGGGCCAGCCCCGCGGCGATCGAGCCTCCGAGGATCCAGGGACGGCGCCGGCCCCAGCGGCTGCGGGTGTTGTCGGAGACCCAGCCGAAGAACATGTCGGTGAAGGCGTCGACGATGCGCGAGACCGTCAGCACCACCGCGATGAGCGTCGGGGCCAGGTGCAGGTGCATGTTGAAGACATTGCCGGCGATGTTCGCATACCACCAGTGGCCGAAGATGTCGTTGACCCCGCCGAAGGCATAGGCGGCCTTGGTCGAGACGGGCAACCGGTCGTCTTCGCTCTTCGCGGCAGCCGGCGACGGCGACGCGGCGTGAGGTGCGGTGTTTGGCGGGGTGGGGGCAGAGTCGTGGGGCATGGCAAGGGGAGCAGGGGGGGCGTCACGGCGGCGTGGCGCCGAATCGGGACTCGCATGCTGCCCTCAGCCCCGGCGGTGTCGAGGTGGCCGGAATTCAGTCGTTTGAGAGAGCCGAAAGCGGGCGGCCCGAATGCACCGAACCTGCCATGTGTGGGCCGTTGGATTTTTGCGGGCGAGCCCGCGGAGCGCTGAAGGCGCGTTCACAGCCCAGCCCGGGGCAACGCCGCAGGTATCGGGTGCCGCCATGCCATGAGGGCTGAAGGCCCGATTCAAAATCGAGGCGTGTGGCTCAGAGGTTCTCGAGGTCGACGAGAATCTCGCGCGGGCTGGAGCCGTTTTCGGGGCCGACGATGCCGCGGGCCTCGAGCAGCTCCATAAGGCGGGCGGCGCGGTTGTAGCCGATGCGCAGGCGCCGCTGGAGCATGGAGGTGGAGGCGCGGCGGGTGGAGCGAAGCACTTCGAGCGCCTGCGGAAAGAGTTCGTCGTCGGCCTCGTCGATCGGATTGCCCTCGGCGTCGTCGTCGCCCGCTTCGATTTGGGCCTGGACCTCCTCGGCGTATTCCGGCGGGCCGTTTTTCTTGAGGAACTCGACCACGCGCTCCAGCTCCTCGTCGCTGACGAAGCAGCCCTGGGCACGGACGAGTTTGGCGGTGCCGGGCGGCGAGAAGAGCATGTCGCCGCGGCCGATGAGCTGGTCGGCGCCGCCCTGATCGAGGATGGTGCGGCTGTCGACCTTGGAGGCGACCTGGAAGGCGATGCGGCAGGGGAGGTTGGCCTTGATGACACCGGTGATCACGTTCACCGACGGGCGCTGAGTGGCGAGGATGAGGTGGATGCCGGCGGCGCGGGCGAGCTGGGCGAGGCGGGCGATGCCGGTCTCGATGTCGGCGGGAGCGACCATCATGAGGTCCGCCAGCTCGTCGATGATGCACACGATGTAGGGCATCTTTGCGGGGATCTCGATGTCGTCATCGCGCGGCACTTCGATGGCGAGTTCGTCGTCGGCCTTGAGTTCCTCTTTCGACGGAGCGGCGGGCAGCTCCTTCTCGAGCTGTTTGCGGCCGTTGAAGCCGGCGATGTTGCGCACGCCGACCTTGCTGAAAATCTGGTAGCGCCGCTCCATCTCGGCAATGAGCCAACGCAGGGCCGCCGGCACTTTCTTCGGGTCGGTCACGACCGGGATGAGCATGTGCGGCAGGTCGTTGAAGGCGCGCATCTCCACGATCTTGGGGTCGACCATGATGAAGCGCAGGTCCTCCGGGCTGGCATGGTAGAGCAGCGAGGTGATGATGGCGTTGAGGCAGACCGTCTTGCCGGATCCGGTCGCGCCGGCGATGAGCAGGTGCGGCATGCGGGCGAGGTCGGCGACCACGGGGCGTCCGCCGACGTCGCGCCCGAGCGCGAGCGGGATTTCTGCTTTGGCGTTGGCCCATTGTTCGGACTCGAGGACTTCGCGGATGCCCACGGGGCTGGGCTTTTTGTTGGGCACTTCGATGCCGACGCAGCCTTTGCCCGGCACGGGAGCGAGGATGCGGACGGACTGGGCCCGCAGGCCCAGCGCGATGTTTTTGTCGAGATTGAGGATGCGCTCCACGCGCACGCCCGGGGCGGGATAGACCTCGTAGCGGGTGATGACGGGGCCGATGTGGATCTCGCCGAGCGTGACCTCGACGTTGAATTCACTGAGGGTCCGCAGGAGAGCCTCGGCGGTGCGGGCGTGCTCCTCCTCGTTGGCGTTTTCGGGATTCGCCTTGGTCTCGTCGAGCAGATCGAGCGGGGGAAAGACGTAGTCGCCGCGGGCCCTCGGCAGTTTCACTCTGGCTTTCCGGGTTTCCTCGGGAGCAATGATCTTCAGGCTGAGTTTCTTGTCTTCGGCAGCGGGCTCGGCGGCAGGTTCGGCGGGTCGGGCGGGGCGGCTGCGGGTGGATTTTGCCCGGGGGGCCGGCTCCGCGGGCTCGTCGGGCGCGGCGGGTTCGGTATCGGCCGCCGGTTTGGAGAAGACCGAGAGTTTCTTCTTCGGTTTGGGGGGCGGTGGTGCCTCGGCGGTGGCCTTGCTGGCGCGGGCCCGCTCGAGGGCTTCCTCGCGCTCCTTCTTTTTGGCTTCTCGCGCGAGGCGGCGCAGCTCGGCGCGCTCCTCGCGCTTTTCCCGGGCCCGCAGGCGCCATTCCTTGAGGAGTTCGACGAAGTGCCGGAACTCGGCGCCGATGTCGCGTATGAGGATAAAGAGGAGCCCGGCGAGGTAGGTCGTGCCGAGGATCATGCCGGAGCCGAAGGTGCCGAGATAGTCGTAGAGGAAGCGGTTGTAGAGCAGCTCCCCGAGGGCGCCGCCGGGGCCGGCATGATAGATCGTTTCGTAGGCGAAAAACGTGTGCTGCATCGCCGCGAGCCCGCTGCCGGTGATCACGCAGATGAGCATGGCGACGAT
>RFJS01000280.1 GCA_003694825.1 Verrucomicrobiota bacterium
GAGGTCAACGCTCTCCCGCCCGACGAGGCTGCGGCCCTGACGGCCCGGACCACGCGCAGCGCCGTCGCCCTCGCCGGCAGCGGCAAACAGCCGGCGTGGGCGTGAAAGAGCCGTGGCCCCGTGCGTTTTCTCGACGCCTTGTTCAGGGAAGCGTGTCGAGGGAATAAGACCTCAGGGTCGTATGGCCGGCTTTGGGGCGCAAACGGCGCCTCTTCTGGCCCACAGGGCGATAGCGCCTTGGCTGCCGGGATCGGGGCCTGGAGTCGAGCTGTGATGGTTGGGCGAAAATTATGCGGGGCGGCAGCGACGCCCCGGAGTGTGTTCAAGAGAAGCGAGCAGGCGATCACCGGTAGCTGAGGCTCTTCGGCAACTTCTCGTAGACCTTTTGCCCCAGCCATTCGGCGACGACTTCCTGGAAATCCGGTTCGTTCATGTAGGTCGCGAACAGTTCCTCGTTCATTTCCATGCGCTCGATGAAGATCGACTCGAGGACCTTGCGGAACACGAGCTGGAATCTGTCGATGGGGTTTGTCTGTGCGGCCTGCCGCAGGTCTTCCACGCGGATCGCTTCCTCGACGAGTTGGTCGAAGAACAACTGGTCCGCTTCGTTGAGATCCTTGCCGAAGCGCTCGTTGATCAGATCGATCAGGCGGGACAGCGGCACGTCTTCCTCGCGCACCCGTCCGCTGCCAACTTCTCTGGGACCATCGAGCGGTTTTGGCGTGCCTTCTTTCAGACTGATGGACCCTTCGGCGATCTTCTGGAGCCGGTAGTATTGGAGGCGAACTTCGTCGTCGAAATGATAGGTCGGGCCGGTGCCGCGCCTGGGCAGTTTCGGTGAAAGGTGTCGCAGGTAGGTGAAGAGCCGTTCGAGGTCGCTGTCCTGGTAGGGAATGATCTGGCTGAGGAACCCGTAGAGGTTCCGGAATGCCTGCAGTTTGCCGCGCCACAGTTCCGCCTCATCTTCGTTCTCGTTGTGGAGCGCCTTGAAACGTTCGACCGCGGGATCGAGCGCGGCGTTCATCAGCTTGTGATCGGCCGGGCTCTGGTTGCGTTTGGGTTTGAAGAACACTTCACAGAATCGGGTCACTTCTTCGTCGTGATAGATGCCCGAGGCGTCCAGCTCCGCCTTGATTTCGTAAAGCCGCGCCGGTTCAACTTCCTCTCCCATCACCGCGCCTTCGTAAAACTGCTTGAAGGCTTCCTGGATCTCCGCCCGGTCGTTCACGAAGTCGAGGACGAAGGTGTCCTCCTTGTTCGGATGGATGCGGTTGAGGCGGGAGAGCGTCTGCACGGCCTGGATACCTGCCAGGCGCTTGTCCACATACATGGTGTGGAGCAGCGGCTGATCGAAGCCGGTTTGGTATTTCTCGGCGACGAGCAGCACCTGGTACTCTCGGGTGGCGAACTTTTCCGGCACAGCCTTCTCGGGCAGGCCGTTGTTCATCTCGACTTCCGTGTAGGTTTTGCCGGGTACTTTGTCATCCTCGACCGTGCCGGAGAATGCGACGAGCGATTTGATGGGGTAGCCCTTCTCCGCGATATACCGGTCGAAACTTTCCTTGTAGCGGACCGCTTGGAGTCGGGAGCTGGTCACCACCATTGCCTTGGCGTGGCCGCCGATCTTGTGGCGGGTGAACGCGTAGAAATGTTCCACCATGATCGCCGTCTTTTGGGCGATCTGGTAGGGGTGCAACTGCATGTATCGGGCGAGCGCTTTCGCAGCCTTCTTGCGTTCGACATTGGGGTCGTCCTCGCATGCCTTCATCAGGCGGTAATACGCCTTGTAGGTCGTGTAGTTCTGGAGCACGTCCAGGATGAAGCCCTCTTCGATGGCCTGCCGCATCGAATACCGGTGAAACGCCTCTCCGTTTCGGCCGAAAACAGCGAGGGTCTTATGTTTGGGCGTGGCGGTAAACGCGAAGAAGCTCAAGTTCGCCTGGCGGCCCCGCTTGGCCATGTTGCGAAACAGCTTCTCCATGTCAGGTGCGCCTTCCTCCTCGGCCCGCTTTTTTGCCTCCTCGTGCAGGGCTTCGCCGCCGAGCACTTCCTTCAGGTCCGTGGCGGTTTCGCCGGACTGCGAGCTGTGCGCTTCATCGACGATCACGGCGCAACGCCGCGTCGGCAATCGTCCGGTTCCGGCCTCGCCCCGCTCTTCGGCGAGTTTCAGAAGCTGGCGTGAGACGAATGGGAACTTCTGGAGCGTGGTGATGACGATGGGCACGGCGTTCTCCAGCGCGGCGGCCAGTTGTTTCGAGTCCTCCTCGATCTTTTCGACCACGCCTTGTCGGTGCTCGAACTGGTAGATCGTCTCCTGCAATTGTTTGTCCAACACCACGCGGTCCGTCACCACGATGACGGTGTCGAAGACGCGTTCATCCTTTGCATTGTGCAGTGACGACAGACGGTGCGCGAGCCAGGCGATGGTGTTGCTCTTGCCGCTGCCGGCCGAGTGTTCGATCAGATAGTTGTGTCCCGGCCCCTCGGCGGCGGCTGCGGCGACGAGTTTCCGCACCGCTTCGAGTTGATGATAGCGCGGGAAAATCATCGTCTCCTTCTTCACCCGCTTGCCTTTTTCGGTGATGACCTCGTTCGACTGCAGGTGGAGAAAGCGCGCCAGCAGATCGAGCAGGCTGTCGCGCTGCAGGACGTCCTCCCACAGATAGGCGGTGCGGTAGTTGCGTCCGGCCGGGTCGGGCGGATTGCCGGCGCCGCCGTCGCAACCCTGGTTGAAGGGCAGGAAGTGCGTGGCCGAGCCCGCCAGGCGCGTGGTCATGTGCACCGCGTCTGTATCCACCGCGAAATGAACCAGCGTGCGCTTCTTGAAGTCGAAGAGGCGCTCCCTCGGGTCGCGGTCCCGCCGGTATTGGCGCAGGGCATCGGCCACCGTCTGGCCGCTCATCGGGTTTTTCAGTTCCACCGTGACCACCGGGATGCCGTTCACGCTCAGCGTCACGTCGAGGGACTTTTCGTTGCGCGGGCTGTAGTGGAGCTGGCGCGTCAGGCCGAGCCGGTTGGCGGCGTATCGCGCTTCGAGATCGGGATTCAATCCATGCGCCGGCTTGAAGAACGCCACCCGCAGCGTGCGTCCGTAGCACTTGAACCCGTGGCGCAGCGTCGCCAGCGAGCCGTGCGTGTCCATCCACCGGCACAGATCGTGCAACACGCGCTCGCCAGTCTTCTCGCCATGCAGCGCCTCCAGCTTGTCCCAGGCGGGCTTCTGCGTTTTGCGGATGAAATCCAGGGTCACCTCGGGGAAGATGGCCCGCTCGCGGTCGA
>RFJS01000281.1 GCA_003694825.1 Verrucomicrobiota bacterium
ACGATCGACACCGCCCGCCCACCAGCGCGCCAGCCACGGCACGCGCCGAAGCCGGCCGAAACTGCGGTCCGACAACCGCGCGTTGACGCTGACGACCGGCGTACCTTTTTTTCCGGCACACCGGAGAAACTCCGGCCAGAATTCGCCCTCGGTGAGAACGACGAGATCCGGCTGCACCCGGCGCCACGCCGCTCGCGTGAACGGAAGAAAATCCAGGGGAAAATAGCCGATCCCGATCGTCTCGGCAGCGAGCCGATCCCGGGCGACAGCAAAGGCCGTGGTCGTGGTCGTCGTGAAGAACACCTCCACGCCCCGTCGGTAGAGTTCGTGGACGACCGGCGCGATGGCCAGTGTCTCGCCCACGCTCACGGCATGCACCCAGGCGCGCCGCCGTTCGCCGCGCGGGGGCAGCGGCGGCATGCGGCCGAAGCGGTTGCCAAACTGGGTGCGATACCCGCCGCGGCGAAACATGCGCACGAGATAGGCGGGCAGCATCACCAGCAGCCCGGGAAGAAACAGCAGCCTGTAGACCCAGATCACCAGCCGATGACGTGCCGCGTCACCAGCGCAGCAGCCAGGCGAAAATCAGCGGCGCCACGATGGTTGCGTCCGATTCCACGATGAACTTTGGCGTGTTCACCGCGAGCTTGCCCCAGGTGATTTTCTCGTTGGGCACGGCCCCGGAGTAGCTGCCGTAGCTCGTGGTCGAATCGCTGATCTGGCAGAAGTAGCCCCACAGCGGGACGTGCTCCCGCCGGAGATCCTGATGGAGCATCGGCACCACGCAGATGGGAAAGTCCCCGGCGATGCCGCCGCCGATCTGGAAAAAACCGATCGAACCCAGCTCCGGATCCGTATCCGGGTTCAAGGGACGCGCATTGGCCGTATACCACTCGGCGAGGTTGATCATGTATTCGATACCCGAACGCATCGTGCGCGGATCGCGCACATCCTGCTTGATGCAGTGGGCGGCGAACATGTTGCCCAGTGTCGAGTCCTCCCACCCCGGCACCCACAGCGGCAGATTTTTCTTCGCCGCCTCGAGCAGCCAGGAATCCGCCGGATCGATCTGGTAATACGATTCCAGTTTTCCGCTGAGCAGGATGCGGTAGAAGAACTCGTGCGGAAAGAGCCGCTCGCCGGCCTGATCCGCCCGCATCCACTCCTCCAGGATCGCCGCCTCGATACGGCGCATCGCCTCCTCCTCCGGGATGCAGGTATCCGTGATCCGGTTGAGGTGCCGGTCGAGCAACGCCTTTTCGTCCTCCGGCCGCAGATCCCGGTAGTTGGGCACGCGGACGTAGTGATCATGGGCGACGAGGTTGAAGACGTCCTCCTCGAGATTGGCCCCGGTGCAGGTGATGGCGTGCACGAGATCGCGCCGGATCATCTCCGCAAGCGATAGCCCCAGCTCGGCCGTGGACATGGCGCCCGCCAGGGTGACCATCATCTTGCCACCGGCCGCGAGATGCGCCTCGTAACCGCGCGCGGCATCGAGCAGCGCAGCGGCGTTGAAGTGCCGGTAGTGTTTTTCAATGAACCGCGAAACCGGGCCGCGCGGACCGGTCGGGGAGGGAGTGGAAGTCGTGTCCATGGAAAAGCAAAAGCCCGTATCTACGGCGTAGGCAACGAGAGAGGCGATACCAATTTGCCGCCGGCGCGAGCCCCCGGCTTGCCGCCGCCGGGCTTTCCGGCTCCCCTGTGTTCCCAATGATGCACCTTTGCCGCAACCTCCTGCGCCACCGCCGCCTGCCCATCCTCATTTTCGCCGGCTTGCTCGCCAGCCTCCTGCCGGCCTCGGGCTGGGAGGGCACCTGGCCGCCGGAAACCGACATCCCCGTCGATCCCGCCGTCGTCTCCGGGCAACTCGAGAACGGCCTGCGCTACGCCATCCTGCGCAACACCGAACCCCG
>RFJS01000282.1 GCA_003694825.1 Verrucomicrobiota bacterium
ACGATCGACACCGCCCGCCCACCAGCGCGCCAGCCACGGCACGCGCCGAAGCCGGCCGAAACTGCGGTCCGACAACCGCGCGTTGACGCTGACGACCGGAGTACCGTTTTTTCGGGCACACCGAAGAAACTCCGGCCAGAATTCACCCTCGGTGAGAACGACGAGATCCGGCTGCACCCGGCGCCACGCCGCGCGCGTGAACGGAAGAAAATCCAGGGGGAAATAGCCGATCCCGATCGTCTCGGCAGCGAGCCGATCCCGGGCGACGGCAAAGGCCGTGGTCGTTGTCGTTGTGAAGAACACCTCCACGCCCCGCCGGTAGAGTTCGTGGACGACCGGCGCGATGGCCAGCGTTTCGCCCACGCTCACGGCATGCACCCAGGCGCGCCGCCGTTCGCCGCGCGGTGGCAGGGCCGGCATGCGGCCGAACCGGTTGCCAAACTGGGTGCGATACCCGCCCCGGCGAAACATGCGCACAAGGTAGGCGGGCAGCAGCACCAGCAGCCCGGGGAGGAAAAGCAGTCTGTAAATCCAGATCACCGGCCGATGGCGTGTCTCGTCACCAGCGCAGCAGCCAGGCGAAAACCAGCGGTGCCACGATGGTTGCGTCCGATTCCACGATGAACTTCGGCGTGTTCACCGCGAGTTTGCCCCAGGTGATCTTCTCATTGGGCACGGCGCCGGAGTAGCTGCCGTAGCTCGTCGTCGAATCACTGATCTGGCAGAAGTAGCCCCACAGCGGCACGTGTTCCCGCCGGAGATCCTGATGCAGCATCGGCACCACGCAGATGGGAAAGTCCCCGGCGATGCCGCCGCCGATCTGAAAGAAGCCGATCGACCCCAGCTCCGGATCGGTATCTGGTTTGAGGGGACGCGCGTTAGCCGTATACCACTCGGCGAGGTTCATCATGTATTCGATCCCCGAGCGCATCGTGCGCGGGTCGCGCACATCCTGTTTGATGCAGTGGGCGGCAAACATGTTACCCAGCGTCGAATCCTCCCAGCCGGGCACCCACAGCGGAAGGTTCTTCTTCGCCGCTTCGAGCAGCCAGGAGTCCGCCGGATCGATCTGATAATACCGCTCCAGCTTGCCGCTCAGAAGCAGGCGATAGCAGAACTCGTGCGGAAAGAGCCGCTCCCCGGCCTGATCCGCCCGCATCCACTCCTCGAGGATGGCGGCTTCGATGCGACGCATCGCCTCCTCCTCGGGGATGCACGTGTCGGTGACCCGGTTGAGATGGCGCTCGAGCAGCGCCTTCTCATCCTCGGGGCGCAGGTCCCGGTAGTCGGGCACCCGCACATAGTGATCGTGCGCGACGAGGTTGAAGACGTCCTCCTCGAGATTGGCCCCGGTGCAGGTGATGGCGTGCACGAGATCGCGCCGGATCATCTCCGCAAGCGAAAGGCCCAGCTCGGCCGTGGACATGGCGCCCGCCAGCGTGACCATCATCTTGCCACCAGCCGCGAGATGCGCCTCGTAACCGCGCGCGGCATCGAGCAGCGCAGCGGCGTTGAAATGCCGGTAGTGTCTTTCGATAAACCGCGAAACCGGGCCGCGCGGCCCGGTCGCCGAAGAAGTGGAGGTCGTGTCCATGGAGCGGAGAAACTTCGTATCTACGAGCGACTGAACAGTGCTGGCGATACCAATTTGCCGCCGGCGCGAGACCCCGGCTTGCCGCCGCCGGACTTTCCGGCTCCCCTATTCTCCCAATGATGCACCTTTGCCGCAACCTCCTGCGCCACCGCCGCCTGCCCATCCTCATTATCGCCGGCTTGCTCGCCAGCCTCCTGCCGGCCTCGGGCTGGGAGGGTAACTGGCCGCCGGAAACCGACATCCCCGTCGATCCCGCCGTCGTCTCCGGGCAACTCGAGAACGGCCTGCGCTACGCCATCCTGCGCAACACCGAACCCCG
>RFJS01000283.1 GCA_003694825.1 Verrucomicrobiota bacterium
ATGGGCGGCTGAATGCCGGGCATTTCGGGATCGTCGGTGCCCATGCGGCGGAAGGCCTCAAGGCCGGCTACCGCCGCTTCCGCATCAAAAGCGTCGAGGGGATCGACGACTATGCCGCCATCCGCGAGGTCATCACCCGCCGCTACCGCTATGCCGCCGGCGGCGAGGAACTCTACCCCGACGTGATCCTCATCGACGGCGGCCTGGGGCAACTGCACGCCGGCCTGGAGGCCTTCCGCCGCATGGGCACCGACGATCCCGAAATGCCCGGCATTCAGCCGCCCATGGTCATCTCCCTCGCCAAGCGGGAGGAAGAGCTTTACATCCAGGCCCGCAAGGCGCCCGTCCGCCTCGCCCGCAACAACCCCGCTCTCCGCCTGTTGCAGCAGATGCGCGACGAGGCCCACCGCTTCGCCCAGCACTACCATCACATCCTCCGCCGAAAGGCCACCTTCCAGCGCGACGTCGCCGAAGGCCGCCGCCCCCCGCGCAAGCGGAGAGGCAACCGGTGAGGAAAGATACACCAGACAGGCTTGACCCTGTCGATCATTCCTCATGCGTTCTTTTTGACGTCCTCTTGGAGCGCGAATCCTGGCGAATGGCGGTGTATCTCGTTTTGGCCGTCCTCGCGATGCTGCTTGTGGCTTTTATGCTCATTGTTCTTGCAGGACTGTTCATTGCGCTGACTAACAACATCACCCTTTCGGTTCTCCTGGCCCTGGGGATCTTCGCCCTCTTTGCGATTCTACTCATTGGTGCCTACGATCGCCATCTGTACTTTCAAGTGGGCTACGCGGTTGACGGTGCTCAAATCTCCGAATTGCCGGAGCGGCTCAGGCAACTGTGCAGACAACGCGTCCGCATTCGCCATCGAGAACTCCTGGAATGGTTTACACAAACGTTAACCGAAGCAGGATGCGGAGGTGTGACGTTTCGGGTTCAATACGATACCCCCTTCGAAACGATTGATCCGATCAACGTTCCCTTCGAACCGATTCCCGTCGACGAAAGCGCACCGGCATTTGTGGACCTCTGTAGCGCTGTGGACGAAGATCCCATGCAGCTGAGCAAGTCATCGGGCGCAAACTCCTTTGGGGAAGACACTGAATTCGTCCGCCGTCTGTGGCGAAAATTCTCATTCATTTATCGCGGCACATGGTCCATAGTTGCTCTGATACTACTCATTGCCTCTGCTCGTTCCGGGTCGCTGAAATCCGGCCTCATAGTGCTTGGCGTGATGCTCTTGTCAATATTGACCGGAAGTGCAACGCGTGGTGGATGGAAGGACAACGAACAATGGTTTCTGGTTCCAGGTGGCATCGCGGTTCGGACGCTGCAAAGGAGTGCACGCGCATGGGACATTCACCTCTTCGTGCGGCAGCAAAGCGTATTGAGTCTATACCGGTCGAAACAGAGATTCTGGTATCTTTTCATTGCGGACTCGGAGGAGCGGAAACAGGTACAGATCACGAGAGCAGAGGCGCGCATGCTGCTGCGCGCCTGGCTCAGCCCGTTGCCGCCCCCCGCGCCGGACCGGCTTTCGGCACTGGAATGAAGCTGTCCGGAATAAGAGAGGAACGCTGCGCAGACAGGGCAGCGTCGATGCGCGGAACAGGAAATGAGAACATGCCCAAGGCAATCGATACACCGGCAGCGTCGCGAGGTTCGGAACAGAGCCGCGACCGCCGGAACAGAGCCGCGACCGTAAGGGAGCGGAAAAAACTGAGCCACGACCGCCTAACAGAGCCGTAACCGTGAGGGAGCGGAATTAACTGAGGCCCGACCGCCTGTTTGTCTCTGGTCGCGTCCGGGAACGTGCAGGCATGCGTGGCACGCAGACAGGCGGGGGGCGATCCGTTGAAAGGCTTTTGATGATCAATGAACGAAACGGAAGACGTGCGGATCGGTCGGCGGCGATCGGGTGCGAGAATCTTCTCATTGGGAATTAGCTGTTCGACATTCTGCATTCCGAACCGAGCCGTCGGCTTTGGCCGTGTGGTGTCTCCGTATTCCATGCTTGCCCGAGGCGGAGATCTCCCCGGTTCGCATTGTTGAGAAACGCTCGATCCGCGCGGAGCGGGGATTGGCCGGCCCTCTGAGAGCAGAAAAACAATGCGCCTTCTCGCGAGGAAGCAAATTCGCAGCAGGTGAAACGTCGACGATAGGTACGAGAACCTCGGCGCGAACAATGGCGACGGACCTACTGAGGGACGCAGTTACCATCCGACTTTGACCAGAACGCCGCACGTCAGCAATACGAATCCCGCCGCCGCATGACCGTACCGCGCGATCCGTTTGAAGGGTGTCGCGTCGGTTTTCGCCGCCAGAGCACCCGGCAGCAGGTCGATAGCCGCCACCGCCGCGAGCATCGTCAGCAAGGTGACGACGCCGAACACGCTTACCACGAGAACGGTCCCCGGCACGTCACCGCGTGAAGCCGGCAGCATGACCAGCGGAATGAGCGGCTCGCACGGACCGAACACGAAGATCGTAAACAGCACCCACGGCGTCAGTTCGTGTTTCGCCTTCGTGTCCGAAGCCGCAGGCTTGAGCCCGCGCGCTGTGCCCGGACGTTGTGCGCGAGCAAAAACGGGACGATCGCTCTGCGATTCCCGGTCGTGCGCCGGGGCGACGGTCGACGGAGGCCCGGCCTGCGCCCTGCCGGGTTTCTCCGCGGCAGGGGAGGGGCGATCCGCATGCGCCACATGCGCATCGAGATCTTCCGTCGTTTCGTGCACGTGCACATGTTCGCCGAAATGGACATGTTCGTGCCGGTGCACCGTGCCGTCGGCATGGACGTGCCAGTGCGTATGCGGTCGGTTGCGGATGGCCTGTCGAATGCCCCACACGAAATACGCCAGCCCGAACCCCAGCAGCATCCAGCCCGCCACGCTTTCCCGCAGCCGTTCGATCGTCTCGAACAAGAAGACGGAAAACCCCAGCAGCACGCCCGCCAGACCGAGCACCACCGAGCTGAGCACGTGCCCGATCCCGCACCACAGCGTCACCGCCAGCATTTTGCGCCGCGACCACCCGCCCGCTTTGGCCATCGCCACGAACGGCACGTAGTGGTCCGGACCCAGCACCGTATGCACCGCCGCGATGATCGCCCCCGCCGCACACAGCAGACCGACATGATCGAGTGTGGAAAACACGTGCCCGTCTCCTTTCGATTCGGTTCAGGGGATCGGCCGACCGCACCGCGGACATCGTCGCCCGCCGCCTTCCTGCACCGGAACCACCCACCGCCCCCGGCACGAATCGGAGAAGCATCGCACCGCGGCTTCTCCGGTCTGCCGTCCGCATCGTGGACACTTCACCGGAAAATCACGGAACCCGAAAGGCCGGTTGATGACGAAATGGTGCCCGCAATTCGGGTCGGTACACGTCACGTGGAAGTCCGCCGTGGTGGCCGCAGGTCGGGCACTGGCGGGGGGAGGCGGTGCAAGCA
>RFJS01000284.1 GCA_003694825.1 Verrucomicrobiota bacterium
CCGGCTTCCGCGAGGGCATGCGCGAGGCGGCGCGATTGCGCCTCGAGTTGTCCGTAGGTGAGGCGTTCGTCTCCGCACTCGAGGGCGATGCGGTCCGGGTGGTCCGCGGCCTGGCGGAGCATGAAATCGTGGAGACGCAGGCCGGGCGGAAACGGCCGCGCCGTGGCGTTGAAGGTGTGCAGGACACACTCGATCTCTTCGGGTGGACAGGCCGGCAGGTCGTCGACAGCCGTCTCGGGCGCGCGGAGCGCGGCGTGAAGGAGATGGAGCCAGCGGGCGACGAGTCGCCGGGCGGTTTCCGCGGTGAAAAGGTCGCTGCGGTATTCGAGAAATCCATCGAACTCTCCGGCCGATTCGCTCTCGAGCCGGAGCGTCAGATCCCAGGCGGCGGTGCCCGGGTCGACGAACCGATCGCGGAGCAGACCGGGAGACGCCGCTTCGCGGTCGCCTGGCGGGAGAATGGTGAGGATGTCGAAGAGCGGGGAGTGGCCCTCGACGCGCGGCGGCCGCAGGGCGGTGAGAAGCGTGTCGAAAGACGGGGGTGGTGTCGCTGCGATCGCGTCGAGAAGCGCGGCGAGGTCGGCGGCGTGTTCGACGAACCGGGTCGATGGAGCGGTGCGGGTGCGGACCGGGCAGAGGTCGAGGTGAAAGCCCGCGACGGGGGGCGAGCCCGGCGGCGGCGCTTCCACGGCGAGTCCGGTGACGATGTCGGACTGGGACGTGAGCCGGTGGAGCAGGGCCTGGCAGGCGGCGAGCAGGAGCGCGCCGGCCGGCAGGCCGAGTTGGCGGGCGCATCGGCGCAATGCGTCGCGGAGTTCGGGCGAAAACAAGATGGGCACGCGGCGTCCGGTGACGAGAGGAAGGGGACGCCGCGGAAAGTCGGTGAGCAGCTCCAGGGCGGGCGGCGCGTCGCGGAGACGTTCGAGCCAATCGTCGAGCGGGGCGGCCGTTCGCGGTGGAGGGGATGTCGGTGCGCCATCGGGAACTGGATACCGGCTGCCGGCGAGCCGATGGTCGACATCGCGGCGAAGGCGGCGGATGGAGGCGGCGTCGGCACAGAGATGGGGCGTGATGATGAGGAGGGCGCCGGGGGCGTTGTCGCGGCGCAGCAGGGTGCAGCGGGCGAGCGGCCCCCGGGCGAGGTCGAAGTGCTGGCGGCAGGCGCGGGCGGCGTGCCGGTCGATCTGTTGCTGAAAGGCGGCTTCATCGGAGCCTGCGGCGGTGGCATCGATGGTTTCCCACGTCAGCAGTGGCGATGCGGGGGCCGGGCTTTTTTGCGGGACACCATCTTCCTCGGTCCAGGTGCAGGCCCATGCGCGATGGTGTTGGGCGGCGGCGACAAAAGCCTCGTGGAGGCGGTCGGGAGTGATCGCGGCCGGGACACTCCAGGCGTAGCAGGCGGTGAGCGCGGGATTGGTCGGGGCCTGGCGGCAGGCCAGCCAGAGGCGGCGCTCCTGTGGACTGAGGGCGGTGGGAAGAGGGGGCGGCGGCATGCGGCGACCGAGAGCGTTCGGATCAGCCGTGTTCAGAAAGGAAGCACCTCGATTTCAAACACGCGCTGGACGATCCATCCGACCGCGATCACGCCGATGAGCGCCGAGCCGAGGCGAAGTTTCACGGGTTGATAGAGGGCGTGGTCGCGGATCGTGAACGCGATGGGGAAGAAGACCGCGACGATGGCGAGCTGGCCGAGCTCCACGCCGAGGTTGAAGCTCACCAGGGCGATGGCGAGCGTGCCGGTGGGCAGCTGGAGGTCGGCGAGGACGTTGGCGAAGCCGAAACCGTGGATCAGCCCGAAACCGAAGGCGACCAGCCACGCCCGGTCCCGCACGACGGGCCAGATGTTGTTGGCGGCGGCGAGCAGGACGGAGACGGCGATGACGGACTCGACCAGCTTTGCCGGGAGGGTGACGATCTGCAGGGCCGCGAGCGAGAGGGTCACGGAGTGCGCCACGGTGAAGGCGGTGACGACCTTGAGCACGTTGAGCAGCGCGTCGCGAAACCCGGGGACGGGATGCCAGCGGCCGTCGCGAAAGACGAGGACGGAGGGCAACAGCAGGGCGACGAGGAAGAGGATGTGGTCGATGCCGATCCAGATGTGCCAGACGCCCTCCCAGGTGAACTTTACGAACTGGCTGGCGGGCCCGGGCGCGACGGTGCTCGCGGTCCAGGCGGGCACTTCGTAGTTGAGCAGACCCACTTGCGTGTGGCCGCCGGCCTCGAGGCTGGTCACGACTTTGTGCTGCGGATCGAAGCCGAAGAAATCGACATACTCGACCGTGAGCGACTCGGCGGCGCCGAGGTCGGCGGTGAAGGGGATCATGGTGTGGAGGCGTCCGTCGGTATCGACGCGCGCCGGGGCGCCGGCGGTGAATGCCACGGGGCGCCCGCCGGCGGTGAGCTTCAACCACGGCAGATCGGCGGCCCGGGGCGCGGTGCCTCCGGAGGCGGCGGCCCGGCTCTCGAGCATCAGTTCGACGGCGGCGAGATCGACATCCGCGATATGGACCTCGCCGAGGACGCGGCCGCTTTCGTCGACGCGGAGCACGAGAGAACTGGTGCCGGGCTGGTGGCCGAAGAGAGCGGCTGTCGCGGTGAGGCCGAGGGCAAGGAGGGCGAAGAGGAGGCGAAGGGAGGACATGATCGGGGGGATTTTTCGGGAAATCAGCGGAGTTCGAAAACGAGCGTGGCCCATTCCGAGGCGTATTGGAAATCCGGATCGTCAGTGAGGCGTTCGAGATGAGTGAAGCTCAGCCACCAGACGCCGGGGCGGTCGAGGGTCACTTCGATCCGTCCTTCGGCATCGGAACGCAGACGGACGCGTCGTGGGACGGCATTGGTAAAGGCGGCTTTCTGCCGCGAGACGATGACGGGTTGGTCGGGCAGGGGTCTGCCGTGAAGCAGCAGGCGCAGAGGCAGCGTGTCGCCCGGTGCGAGCCGGTGCGGGTTGGCAAGCGGGAGAAATTCCGCGGGGTGGCCGAGCGGGACGGCCGACCAGGGCTCGGTCGCGCCATCGACGAGGAAGAGGGTTTTCGCGGATTTGCGGTAACGCTCGCGGATGATCGTGTCCGGATCCGTCAGACCGTGGTCGGCGATGGGTTCGCCATCGAGACCGATCTCGTGAAGGTAGGTCTCGAATGTCGCGGGGTCCATGGCGGCGCCGGCGAAGGGCAGGACCATGCCGACGGCGTGCGGGCCGGGCTCGCGGGGCGTTATGCGAAAGGAGGCGGTGAAGCGGCGGTCGATGCGTCCGAGCCAGGCCATGGCGCGCTGCCAGTAGCGCCAGGGGCGGCGGCCCCAGGTGGTGAGCGTCCAGGTATCCCGGGCGACTTCGTATCTGCCGGACGGGCCGGCGAGGTCGAGCCGGGTGGCGTCGGTGAGTTCGAGCCGGTAGTAGCTCTGGTCGAAGACGCCGTGAAAGACGACGACCTCGGCGGTGGTTCCCGAGGTGAGCGTGTAATCGTCGAGACGCAGGAAGGTGTCGTGGGCGGTGGCGGAGAGGGCGCCGAGGAGACCCACGAGCAGGGCGGCGAGTCCGAAGCATGGCCGCCGCGGCGGCATGGGCGAACGCGGGACGGGGTTGGAGGGAGGCATGAGGGGGGGCGTGTGGGAGAGCGGGCGGAAACGGGCGGGGAGCGGGGAGGACGTGGCGGTCAGGCCGGCGGTTCTTCCAGGGGAGCGGGATCGAAGTCGCCGAGGCGAATCGACAGTTCGTGGAGACGCCGACTCACATGGGTTTGTTCATCGGCGCCGAGGTCGGCAAGGATGGAGTCAAGCAGTCGCCGGGAACGCGCGAAGGCCATGGCGGCCGCGGGCGGGTTGCCGAACCGGAGGTCGAGGTCACCGTGTTCGGCGAGGAGTTCGCCGAGCCAGAGCGTGCGCTGGACGCGAAGGTGTCCGCTCGCGGCGAGGAGGACCTCGAGGTGGTCGACGGGGAGGTGCAGGACGAGTTCGAGGGGCAGGCCGGTTTGCTCGAGGCAGCGAGAGGCGATTTCCCGGCGGGCCTCTTCGAGGCGGCCGCCTTCGCGGGCGGAGCGGATGGCGGTGATGGCGGCGGCGAGGTGTTCGAGCAGGCGGAGAATGTAGTCGGTATTCAAAACGGTTGGGGGCGGTGTGCGCGGAATTTATGACAGGAACCGTTGGTGAGCAACCGGAGCGATGCGATCGGGCGCGACGGGCTGCCCGGGGCGGGATGGCCGCCGGGAAGCGGGAGAAGCGGCGGCGCATGGCGCGAGCGGCCGGCCGCGGTGGGGCGTTGGCGGCGGAGGCGATTTTCGAACGAACGGACCGGAAATGAACACGTGCGCCAGGGATGGGCTTGCCTCGTGCGTGACAACGATTCAGATCATACTCACTCCCGGTGCTCTGCGATCTTTACGAACCCACCCACTCTCACGAACATACGAACCGAATCGGCGTCATGGTCGTGGAAGACCACCCGATGGTGCGCGCCGGTTTGCGCGCGCTTTTCGATACGACCGATGAATTCAGGATCGTTGCCGAGGCCGCGAGCCATGAGGAGGCGGTGAGTGTTTACGCCGAGGTGCGGCCGGACGTCGTCTGCATCGACTTGATGCTCGGGGAGGACAATGGCCTGCTGCTGATCCGGGAGTTGAAACGGCTGGATCCCTCGGCGCGCATCCTCGTGGTATCGGTGCGCGACGAGAAGGCCTATGCCGAACGCTGCCTGCAGACGGGGGCGCTCGGTTATGTGATGAAGCGGGAGAAAAACGCGGCCGTGCTCGACGGCCTTCGCGCCGTGGCTCGCGGCGACATCTACGTGAGTGACGAGATGGCGATGCATATCGTGATCAAGTCGCAGAAGGGGAAGGACACGGGTTCGGGGATCAACGCGCTCTCGGATCGGGAGCTGGAAGTGTTTCAACTCACGGGCATGGGCCTCTCCTCGCGGCAGATCGCCCAGCGGCTCAGGATCGGTATCAAGACAGTGGAGACGCATCGCGACAATATCCGGGCCAAGCTCGGGCTGCCGCACGCAGCGGCGCTGGTGCGGGAGGCGATGCTCTGGGTGCAGTCCAACGCCGAATAGAGCGCGGCGGGCCGGGAGTGGGCGAGGGGAGCGGGCGGACGTGCCGGTGGAGGCGCAAGCGATGAATCCGGAAGTGATGCGTCAGGTCGCCTTCCTCGTGCCGGCCCTGTTGTTTTCCAGCGGGGCGGCGGCGTGGATGGTGGCGGGTATCTGCTGTGGGCTGGCGGCCCCGCGGGCGCGGGCGGCGGAGGGCGGACGGCGCGTGTTCAATCCGTGGTGGGTGGTCATGGGGCTGGCGTTTCTGGCGGCGGCGGGCGCGCCGGCGGTGGCGATGTTTCGGGATTCGCTCGGCGTGCTGTTGGGCCGGACCGTGCCGGTGTCGGCGGCGCTGGTGTTTGCCGGGGTGGCGACGGCGGGCTTGCTGGGCGTGCTGCCGAGGCCGGATTGGTCGTGGGCGCGCTCGCCGGGGCGGTGGGCGTGGGCGCGCGTGGGCATCGTCGCGCTGCTGATGGCGGGCGGGGTGTGGCAACCGGCGGCCGTGCCGGTGGTGTTGCTGGCGGTGGCGGCACTCGTCGGTGTGCCGCTGGCGCTGTGGCGGGATGCCCTCCCGGGTGATTACTCCGGGGCGGAGCAGCGGCGCTCTGTGCGCATCCTCGCCGTGGCGATCGTCTCCACGGCCGGCGCCTGGGGCGTGTTTTTTCTCGGAAGGGATGTGCCGGTGGGCGGCGCGATGCCGCTGCACCACGTGGTGGCGGGCGCATTGGTGGCCGGGGGCGGATGGTATGTGGTGGCGGGTGTGTGGCGGGAATATCTGCGGCGGTCGGTCCCGGATCGGGTCCGGGTGCAGCGGGTGGGCGTGGGGTTGCGGACCGAGGTGCTGCTGCCGGTCGGGCTCGCGGTCTTCTGGCTGGTGAGCACGGTGCTGTCGATGGTCGCCTACAAGCGCATGATGGAGCACATCACGGAGCGGGCGGTGATGGAGGTTACCAATATGGCCCACGCCTTTCGGTGGAACGCCACGGCTCGCGAGGTGCAAGACGGGCGTTCCGGCAGGGAGAATGCGCGCCGGGCGTTGCGGCTGTTCGTGGACAACTCCGGCGAATATCTCGCGGCCGGCGTGTGGATGCAGACGGGTGGCGGTCCTTTGTTTCTGGATGCGCACGGGGTGGGCGCGGATGGCGAGCCGCTGGATCCGCTGGCGCTGTATCCCGGGAGGGAGCCTGACGGCCGGCCGCCGAGGTTTGTGTGGGTCGGGCGCGATTCGTTTTTGCGCACGGCGCTGGTTTCGGTCCCGGCGCCTGAGTTTGTGGAGGCGCGGCGTGCCTGGTATTTTTCCGTGTTGATCGACGGGCGCGGACTGGCGCTGCCGCTGGCGATGCAGACGGCGTGGACGGTGGGCCTGTCGGTTGTCGCGACCGGTTTTCTGCTGCTCGGTTGTGTGATGCTGGTGCGTTCGCTGCACGCCGCCGAGTTACGCGCCGCGAGGGAGCAGGCGGAGGCGGAGGCTCAGGCCCGCAATCAGCTGGTCGGGGTGATTTCGCACGAGTTGCGCACGCCGTTGCAGAGCATTCTGGGGTTTGCCGAACTCATGGCGGAGGAGTCGCTGCCGGACTCGGTGGCCCGGCAGGCGCGGGCGATTCACGCGCAGGGAAAACTGTTGCTGCGCATGGTGCAGGACATCCTCGACTACACGGCGATGGACGTAGGGCGGGCGCGGGAGACCATGGAGCCGGTCGTGCTGGAGGAATTGTGGGAGGATCTCGCGGTGATGTTCAACGAGCGGGCCGCGGCGAAGGGCCTGGAGTTTCGCATCCGGGCCGCGGCGGATTTGCCGCCAGTGGTGCGGACGGACCGGCTGCGCGTGCTGCAGTTGTTGATCAACCTGATCGGCAACGCGGTGAAGTTCACGCGGGAGGGGTTTGTGCATGACGACGTCCATGCCGGCGAGGTTGGCGAGGACGAGTCCGGCCGGCTGGTCATGCTGGAGATCGCAGTGAGTGATTCCGGGCCCGGGCTCTCGGCGGCGCAGGCGCGGCGGGCTTTCGAGCCGTTTCGCAAGCTGCGCGATGATGGCACGCCCGGTCATGCCGGAGTGGGGCTGGGGCTGGCGATTTGCCGGCAGATCGTGACGCGGCTCGGCGGAAGCATCGATCTGCACAGCCAGGTCGGGGAAGGGACGGTGTTTCAGGTGAAGTTGCCGGTGGAGGTCGTGGAGGCCGGCGCCGACGAGGTGGCCCGCTGGCGGGAGGCGCGGCCGGAGCGGCGGGTGGGCCGTCCGCTGGCGGGACTGGCCGTGTTGGTGGTGGACGACAATCCCTACATCCGCGAGCTGATGCGGGAGTTTGTCGCCCGTGCGGGCGCACGGGTCACGGCGCGGCCGGGCGGGCAGTCCGCCCTGGCGGCGATCGAGGAGGAGACTTTCGATGTCGTGCTGATGGATGTGCGGCTGCCGGATCTGGATGGCCGGGAGGTGACGCGACGGATTCGCGAGCGCAGCGGCCTGCCGGACGAGCCGTGGGTCGTCGGCATCTCGGCGGGATTGTCCGAACGAGAAATCGATGCACTCTTCGAAAGCGGGCTGAACGATTTTCTGGTGAAACCCATTTCCATGCCGGGGCTGGTGGAGACGCTGCGGATGAGCCCTGTCGCGGAGCGCGTCGATGCGGAGGCCGCGGAGGCAGTGCCTTCGCCGGAGCTGGGCGCGGAGGCGCGGGCGGCGTTTTTCGGCGAGGCTCGGGCCATCGTGGAGCGCATCGAAGGGCTCGCCCGGGAGCGGAAAGGGGACCGGGTCATCGCCGAGGCGCACTATCTGGCCAATGGCTGCTTGACCTTCGGCCTCGAGGAGGGATTCCGGATCTGCCGGGAGCTGGAAACGCTCGGCGAGATGGAGGACTTCACGACGGTGCTGTTGCGGACGGCGGAACTGCGCGGGGTGATCGAGGTGGCGGCGCGGCCGGCGCAGTCCTGAGAATGCGGTTGCCAGTGGACGGCCTTGGGTGGCGAAATCGGCGTGGGTCCGATTCGCGGGCCGATTCCCTTTCCCGCTGAGCCTTTTTCTTCTTTCCGATCGTGGCACCCGACGTCGCAGGCTGGTTTTTTCAACAGGACTACATGCTCTTTCTGGCCGTTGTCGGTTGGTTGACGGCCGGGCTCATCGGCTGGGGATCGGAGACGGCGGGGGAGGGGGCGCCGCGGCTGCCGTGGAAGTGGTTCGCATTTTTCTGTTTCCTCTTTGCGGCGGATGGGGCGATCGATCTCGCCCGGATGGTGACGCCGCAGGTGTGGCCGTCGGAGATCGAGCCCCTCGTGCGGCTGGCGGCCTATGGCTGCCTGCTGGAGTTTGGCCGCAAGTTGATCCCGGTGCTCTATCGGTTCCCGGTGCCGGTGGCGATTTCGGCGGGTATTCCGACCGTGGCCCTCGCCGTGGTGTTTTATTGGCCGGGGGCCTCGCCGGTGACGGAGACGGTGGTGGCGGTCGTGGCGGGCGTCGTCGCCGTGGCGGGCATGGTGCGGCGCATCGGGCCCGGGTCGCGGTCGTTGCTCGGGGCGGCGGCGGCGTTGCTCATGATGGGGGTGGGAGAGATACTGAGAGGGCGGGGCGGCGATGGCGGGCACACGCTCTACGGCCTGTTTGTCTCGGGCGAGGGATTTGAGTCGGCGTTGTATGGCGCGACGCTGGCGTGGGTGGCGAGCGGTTCGCTGTGGTGGTATTCGGTATCGCGGCACCGGGCGGCGGTTTCGGCTGGCCGGGTGGAGGCGCGGTCCTCGCTGGCCTCGGTCGTGCTGCCGGTGCTGATCGGGACGGTGCTGGTCCTGGGCTACTTCGTGGTCAACTGGCGTTCGGAATCGGTGCGGATCGATCGGGAGCGCGAGTTTCTCTATCGGATACGGGCCGCGGCGCTGGCGGTGGATCGGGCCGATCTGGAAGCGGCGATCGCCGGCAGGGCGATCGATGCGCAGACCGAGGCGTTTCGGCGGGTGCGGCGTCAGCTCACCGACGTGCGCGGCGCGGCGGAAGATATCATGCGTGTCTATGTATGGCGGGTCGTGGACGGCTTGCTGCAGCTGCCGCCGGGCTGGGTTGTCAATCGGCTGCCGGCGCCGGTCACAGGCGGCGCCGAGGCGATCAAGGCCGTCAGTCCGCGGCTGCTTCCGACCGCGGGGGATCCGTTTCTCGTCGGTCCGATCGGGCCGCCGAACAATACCGTGCTCCTGGTCAATGTCCCGCTGCTCAACGAGGCGCGCACCGCGCAGCTCGGGTGGCTCGGTGCGGAAATCGCGGCGGAGAGCCTGTTGACGGCGCAGGCGGCGACCCGCCTGCAGACGATCGCGCTGGTGGGGTTGTTCGCCTCGCTGATCGTCTTCTTCCTGGCCCATCAGATCCTGCGGGAGAACGAGGAGGATCTCATTCTCGCCAAGGAGAGAGCCGAGGCCGCGGACCGTGCGAAGGACGAGTTTCTCGCGGTCATGAGCCACGAGATCCGCACGCCCATGCAGAGCGTGCTCGGCTATAGCGAGCTGCTGGCGCGCTCGCCGCTGAGCGAGGCCCAGCGCCAGCATGTGGACACCATTCGCAGCCAGGGCCGCACCCTGCTGCGCGTCGTCCAGGATATCCTCGATTTTTCCACGCTGCGCAAGGCGAGCTATACGCTCAAGGACGAGGTCATCTTCCTGCATCGGCTGGTGCAGACGTCGTTCGGGACGATCCGTCCCCTCGCCGAGCGCAAGGGGCTGCGGTTCGAGATGAGCATCGAAGACGGTGTCCCCGAGGTCGTGCGCGGCGACGGCGTGCGCATCGAGCAGGTGTTGCTCAACCTCATGGGCAATGCCGTGAAGTTCACCGACCACGGCAGCGTCACCCTCGATGTGGCCATGGAGCGCGATCCGGAGATGAACGGCGGCCGTGACAATGTCGTTCGCTTCACGATTTCGGATACCGGCATGGGGATCCGGCGGGCGGATCAGAAGCGGCTGTTCGAGCCGTTCATCCGGCTGAGTTATGCCGAGGAGACGCGGCGCGAGGGAGCCGGTCTCGGCCTGGCCATCGTCAAGCGGCTCTGTGAACTGATGGGCGGACGCATCGATCTCGAGAGCGAATGGGGGCGGGGCACGCGTTTCTTTGTGCGCATACCGCTCCCGGTGGTCGAAGATGCCGATGTCGAGGCTTCCGTGGAGGGTGGCAGGCACGAGTGGCAGCCGCCGGGCATGTATAATCTCGGGGCGATTCTGCCGCTGCGGATCCTCGTGGCCGAGGACAACCCCTACATTCGCCGCCTCATGATCGAATACCTCAAAGAAATCGGCTATCAGCCGACGGCCGTGGAGTCGGGGATCGAGGCCGTGCAGCGATGGGCCGACTTCGATCTGATCCTGATGGACCTGCGCATGCCCGGCATGGACGGCATCACCGCGGCGCGCGAGATTCGCTCCGTATGCGGGGATCGGGAGAAGCCATGGATGATCGGTGTCTCCGCCACGCTTTCCGAGCCGGAAATCAAGCGGGCGATGGAGGCC
>RFJS01000285.1 GCA_003694825.1 Verrucomicrobiota bacterium
GGGGGCAGGTGTATTTTCTCCGGAAGCAGCGAAAAATCACTTGCCCGGAATCCGCCCAACACTACCGTCCAGCCTTTTTTCCTCCTCTTTCATCATTTCACATGCCAACGATCAACCAACTCGTCCGCAAAGGACGCCGCCAGATTAAGGCCAAGTCCAAGTCACCGGCCCTGGCCCGGAACCCGTTCCGGCGCGGCGTCTGTGTGCAGGTGATGACGCGCACGCCGAAGAAGCCGAATTCGGCGATCCGCAAGGTGGCCAAGGTTCGCCTCACCAATGGCAACGAGGTCATCTCGTATATCCCGGACGAGGGCCACAATCTGCAGGAACACAGCATCGTGCTGGTTCGCGGTGGTCGTGTTAAGGACCTCCCCGGTGTTCGTTACCACATTGTCCGAGGCACGCTCGATGCCCTCGGCGTCGAAAAACGTCGGCGCAGCCGCTCCAAGTATGGAGTGAAGCGCCCGAAGGCAGGAAAGTAAGATCATGTCACGTCGTCGTAGAGCTACGAAGCGAGTCCGCCAGCCGGACGTCCGTTATTCCAGCCCGCTCGTCGCCCACCTGATCAATCAGGTCATGCAAAAGGGGAAAAAGACGACGGCTCAGCGCATTGTCTATGGTGCGTTTGAGCGCGTTTCCGAGAAGCTCGGGAAGGGTGATCCGATCGACATCCTTCTTGGTGCGCTCGAAAATATTCGTCCGAAGCTCGAGGTGAAGAGCCGCCGTGTCGGTGGCGCCACCTATCAGGTTCCGGTCGAGATTCCCTTCGAGCGCCAGGAGAGCCTCGCCCTGCGCTGGATGGTCGCCGCTGCCAACTCCCGCAAGGGAGTCCCGATGCGGGAGGCCCTCGCCAACGAGATCATCGACGCATACAATAACACAGGCGTTATCGTTAAGAAGAAGGACGATACCCATAAGATGGCGCAGGCCAACCGCGCCTTCGCTCACCTCCGCTGGTAATAAAAATGGCCGTCGTTACGACCAAGGACAAACTGTCTCCGGCCAATGCGCCGGATCGCCCATTCCCGATGGAATGGACCCGCAATATCGGTATTGCCGCCCACATCGATGCCGGCAAGACCACGACCACCGAGCGCATCCTCTACTACACCGGAGTCGTCCACAAGATGGGCGAGGTGCACGAGGGAACCGCGGTGACGGACTGGATGGAGCAGGAGCGCGAGCGTGGCATCACCATCACCTCTGCCGCCATTTCCTGTAATTGGACGACCGCCTCCGGTCCGTTTGCGGGCATCAAGCACCAGATCAACATTATCGACACCCCAGGCCACGTCGACTTCACCGCTGAGGTGGAGCGTTCCCTGCGCGTGCTCGATGGCGCTGTTGCCGTGTTCTGTGCCGTGGCCGGTGTTCAGCCACAGTCGGAAACGGTCTGGCGCCAGGCGACGAAATACAACGTACCGCGCATAGCGTTCGTGAACAAGATGGACCGCACCGGTGCTGACTTCATGGGCGCGGTCAACGACATGCGCGAAAAACTCGGCGCCAATGCGCATCCGCTCTTTCTCCCGATCGGTGCCGAAGAAAACTTCAAGGGGCTCATCGACCTCGTCACCATGAAGGCCTACATTTTCGACGAGTCCGACCCTATGGGGGTGAAGTCGGATGAGGTCGATATCCCCGCCGACATGGTTGACGATGCGGCCAAGTACCGCGAGGCCCTCATCGAAGCGATCAGCGATTACGATGACGAGATCGCCGAGGCCTATCTGGAGGGCCGGGACATCGACGAGGACGCCCTCAAGCGCGGCATCCGCTCCGCTACGATCGCCCAGGAGTTTGTCGGGGTGATTCCGGGGTCGGCGTTCAAGAAGAAGGGCGTGCAGCGTCTGCTCGACGCCGTTGTCAATTACCTGCCAAGCCCGCTCGATCTGCCCCCTGTGAAGGGCGAGAACAGCGAAGGTGAGGTCGTCGAGATCGCTCCCGACGACAAGAACAAGCCCACGGCGCTCGCTTTCAAACTCTGGAGCGATCCCTACGTTGGCAAACTCGTCTTTGTTCGCCTCTATTCCGGCAAGCTCGAGAAGGGTGCCTCCCTCTACAATCCGCGCACCGGCCAGACGGAGCGAGTCTCGCGCTTGATGATCATGAAGGCCAACTCGCGCGAAGATGTCGACGTGGCTTATTCTGGTGACATCTGCGCTGTGATCGGCGTCAAGGGCGTCATTACCGGTGATACACTCACCGACAAGTCGATCGACGTCCGTCTCGAGCCTCCAACTTTCCCCGAGCCTGTCATCTCGATGTCCATCGAGCCCGCTTCCAAGGCCGACCAGGAGAAGATGAGCATCGGCTTGGGCCGTCTTTCCGAGGAGGATCCCACCTTCCGCGTCACGACCAACCAGGAGACGGGACAGACCATTATCGCCGGGATGGGCGAGCTGCACCTCGAGATCATTCGCGACCGCCTCTTCCGCGAGTTCAAGGTCGAGGCGGAGGCGGGCCGCCCGCAGATCGCTTATCGCGAGACGATCACGGCTCCGGCCCAAGGTGAGGGTAAATTCATCCGTCAGTCCGGTGGCCGCGGCCAGTATTGTCACGCCATTATCAAGCTCGAGCCCAACGAAAAAGGTAAGGGTATCGAGGTGATCAATGAAATCGTCGGCGGTGTTATTCCGAAGGAATATATCAAACCGACGATCGACGGCATCATGGAAGCGGCCAACAACGGTGTCGTCGCTGGTTATCCGGTCGTCGACTTCATCGCCCGTATCGTTGATGGTAGTTTCCACGAGGTCGACTCCTCGGAAATGGCGTTTAAGATGGCCGGTATCTTCGCCTTCAAGGAGGCGATGAAGGCCGCCAAGCCGATTCTCCTCGAGCCGATCATGAAGGTCGAGGTGAGCACGCCCGAAGAATTCCAGGGCGATATCATCGGCGACCTCAACCGACGCCGCGGCCGTGTGCAGAACATGGAATCGAAGGGTGGTGCCGCCATTGTCACAGCCTTTGTTCCGCTGGAGATGATGTTCGGTTATGCCACCGACGTGCGTTCGCTCTCCAAGGGGCGCGCCAGTTACTCAATGGAGCCGTCCCACTTCGAGGAAGTGCCCGCTCAGATCCTTTCCAAGATCGTCGAGTCCTCCACCCGGATTCCGGAGCGGAGCTAACCAGGGAGATTTAAAGCCATGACCGGCCAGAAAATTCGTATTCGCCTCAAGGGCTTCGACTACCGAGTGATCGATCAGTCGGCGTCGGAGATTGTTGACACCGCAAAGCGTTCCGGCGCGCGTGTCGCCGGCCCGGTTCCGCTGCCGACTCGCATCGAGAAAATCTCCGTGAATCGATCACCGCACGTGGACAAGAAGTCCATGGAGCAGTTCGAAATCCGCACGCACAAGCGCCTTATCGATATTATCGAACCGACGGCGCAGACGGTTGATGAGCTCAAAAAGCTCAATCTCCCGTCGGGTGTGGATATCACCATCAACGTGTAAACATGGTTCAGTAACGACGACCAGGTCTGCATTCAGATAGGGCGGGGCCCATGTCACCGTCCATCTAAAGTAGGTCTAAGAAAAACGGAGCCAACTCCACCTACCGCTTAGAGAAATGATAAAAACGCTTTTGGGTAAAAAACTGGGCATGACCCAGGTATATGACGGCGACAACGTCCTTGTCCCCGTCACTGTCGTCGAGGCAGGCCCCTGCCCGGTTGTACAGGTCAAGACCAACGAGAAGGACGGTTACGACGCGGTTCAGATCGCCTTTCGCCCGACGAAACCGCAGCGCCTCAACAAGCCCATCCTGGGCCATCTCGCCAAAGCCGGTGTCGAACCACACGCCCGTCTGCGCGAGGTTCGCCTGAAGGAACCCGCCGACGTCAAGCCGGGCGATGTGCTCACGGTCGGCGAAGTCTTTGAAGAAGGCCAGGTTGTCGACGTCATCGGTATCTCCAAGGGCAAGGGCTTTGCCGGCGTCGTGAAGCGTTTCCGTGCTGCGGGTGGCCCTGCCTCCCACGGTTCCATGTTCCATCGCCGCATCGGTTCCATCGGTATGCGCCAGACTCCCGGTCGCTCCTGGAAAAACCAGTCGATGCCGGGCCACATGGGAGCGAAGCGCCGCACCGTTCAGAATCTTCGCATCGTCAAAATCATTCCGGAGAAGAACCTGATTCTTATTCGGGGCAGTGTTCCCGGTGCCACCGGCGACGAGGTCGTCGTGCGCGCCGCCATCAAGGCACGCAAATAACCTCGGGAGACACGATAAATGAAATTCAAGCTCTACAATCCCGACGGATCCTTCGCCCGAGAAGTTGAATACGAGGGTATTCCGACCTTCGAAGGCGACAAGGGGCTTCAGGCAGTCAAGGAAGTGGTCGTGGCCCAGGCGGCCAACGCCCGGCAGGGCAACGCTTCGACCAAAACCCGCGGCGAAGTCAGCGGCGGCGGCAAGAAGCCGTGGCGCCAGAAGGGAACCGGACGCGCCCGCCATGGCTCGACGCGCTCTCCCATCTGGACCGGTGGCGGTGTCGTTTTCGGCCCGAAGCCGCGTGACTACTCCAAGAAGATTAATGCGAAAGTGAAGGCTCTCGCGTTCCGTCGGGCTTTCTACGATCGCGCGATCGCTGGTGAGATCGACATTATCGAAAAGCTCGAAGTCGAGCCAGCGAAGACGAAGGTGCTGAACGGGATCGTCTCGAAGATCGCCAAGTCGGGCAAGGTTCTGCTCGTCGATGAAAAATTCGCCGAGACTTCGCGGCGTGCGGCACGCAATATCGAACGTATCTCCACGACCGAAGCCGCACTGCTCAATACCACTGAGCTCTGCCGCTACGATCGAATCCTGCTCACCAACAGTGCCATGGACACGGTCCTCAACCGCCTGAAAGGAGCCTGAAGATGGTCAGCCCGGACAAAATTCTGAAAACACTCCGTCTCACGGAGAAATCCAACCGCGCCTCGAGCGAACTGAACCAATACACGTTCGAAGTGTTTCCTTCGGCGACGAAGACCACCGTCAAAGAAGCGGTCGAGCAGACCTTCAGCGTGACGGTCACTCGAGTGAATATCATCAACGTCAAGGGGAAGCCCACCCGTTCCCGTCGCGGTATCAAGAGTTACAAATCCGACATCAAGAAGGCCATCGTCACCCTCAAGGAGGGCGACAAGATTGAGTTGGTTTAAGACGCCGAGGGACTGAAACATGCCGATCAAGACTTTTAAACCTATCACGCCCTCGTTGCGCTTTACCGAGCTGAGCTCCAATCCGGAGCTCGCCAAGAAGCGTCCCGAGAAGGCTCTGACCAAGGCCAAGCCGAAGAGTGGGGGCCGGAATTGCTACGGACGTCTCACTTCGCGCCGTCGCGGTGGAGGGCACAAGCGGCTCTATCGCGTCATCGATTTTCGCCGCAACAAGCTGGAGATTCCCGCGAAAGTTCAGGCGATTGAATACGATCCGAACCGCTCCGCCAATATCGCCTTGCTCGCCTACGCCGATGGCGAAAAGCGCTACATCCTCGCTCCGGCGGGCATTTCGGTCGGCGATACTATCGTCGCGACGAACAAGCCGGAGTTCAAGGTGGGCAACAACCTGCCGCTTTCCCTCATCCCGCCGGCGACGAAGATCCACGCGGTCGAGCTTTACCCTGGCCGCGGAGCACAGATCGCCCGCTCCGCCGGCAACGCCGCCGAACTGGTCGGTATCGACGGGCGCAACGCCACCATCAAGCTGCCCAGTGGCGAGATTCGTATCGTCAGTGCGAAGTGCCGCGCCACGATCGGCGAGGTCGGCAATTCCGAGCATATGAATCGTTCGCTCGGCAAGGCCGGCCGCAATCGCTGGCTTGGCCGGCGCCCCCGCGTCCGCGGTATGGTGATGAACCCTGTCGATCACCCCAACGGTGGTGGTAACGGCAAGAGCAAGGGCGGTGGTGGCCATCTCCAGCTCGTCTCTCCGTGGGGCCAGCTGGCGAAGAATTTCCCGACCCGCCGCAAGTCCAAGCAGTCGAACAACCTCATCCTCGTGCGTCGCAACGGCCGCAAGTTGAAGAAGAACTGATAATCGCCATGGCCCGTTCCATCAAAAAAGGTTTCTTCGTCGACCCCCACCTCATGGACAAGGTCGAGCAAGCCGTGCAGACCGGTAGTCGCAAACCCATTACGACCTGGTCGCGGCGCTCGACGATCACTCCGGAGTTCGTGGGCCTGACGATCAACGTCCACAACGGCAAAAACTTTGTCTCGGTGTTCATCACCGAGAACATGGTTGGCCACAAACTCGGCGAATTCGCCCCGACGCGCAGCTTCCGCTCGCACGGTGCGCATACGACGAAATAACCGCGCAGCACGCAGCAACGACACATCATGGAAGTTCAAGCAATCACCCGTTATGCGCGCATGTCCCCGAAGAAGGTTCGGGAAGTGGCGCGGGTCATTCAGGGGCGTCGGGCTTCGGACGCGCTCGAACTGATTCGTTTCATCCCGCGCAAGTCGGCGCGCCTCATCGCCAAGACGCTCAAGTCCGCCGTGGCCAATGCGGAGAACAACAATGACCTGTCGGTCGAGAACCTCGTTGTGAAACGCGCGCTCATCGAGGAAGGGCCGGCCCTTCGCCGCTACAAGGCCTCCGCTCGCGGATCCGCACTCCCGCGGCGCAAGCGCATGTCCCACATCCGTATCGTCCTCTCCGACGATCCCAAAGCCTCCTGAACTGATCCATGGGCCAGAAAACCAATCCTATCGGCTTCCGTCTCGCCGTCCGGCGCAACTGGCAGTCCCGCTGGTATGCGAACCGCCAGAACTTTCCCCAGGTCCTCCACGAGGATCAGAAGATTCGCGGCATTCTTTTCGAGAAGCTGAAGTTCGCCTCGGTGCCGCGCATCTTTATTGAGCGGGCTTCCAACCGTATTCGCGTGAAAATCTACACTGCCCGTCCGGGCGTCGTCATCGGCAAAAAGGGAGCCGAGATCGAGAAGATCAAGGAAGACCTCGCGAAGATGACGGGCAAAGAGGTGCTTCTCGACATCCAGGAGGTGCGCAAGCCCGAGATCGAGGCGCAGCTCGTCGCCGAGAATATCGCCCTTCAGCTCGAACGGCGCATTTCGTTCCGCCGAGCCATGAAGAAGGCGGTGCAGATGGCCATGAGCCTCGGCGCCGAGGGCATCAAGGTGCAGGTCGCCGGCCGCCTCGGCGGAGCCGACATCGCCCGCACGGAAGTTCAGCGCCAGGGGCGCGTGCCGCTGCACACGCTCCGCGAAAACATCGACTATGGTTTTGCAGAAGCCAGCACTGTCTATGGCCGCATCGGCGTGAAGTGCTGGATCTGCAAGAGTGATTCCGACGCCAACTAAGCCACACAGCCATGCCACGCCAACCCGCACGCACCAAATACCGGAAAGTCCAGAAGGGCAGCCTCGCCGGAAATGCCAAAGGCGGCAATACGATCGCCTTCGGTGATTATGCCATTCAGTGCATCGGCCGTGGGCGCCTCACGGCGTCACAGATCGAGGCGGCTCGTGTCGCCATCACCCGTCACCTCAAGCGTAAAGGCAAGGTCTGGATTCGCGTCTTTCCGCACAAGCCGATTACCAAAAAGCCGCTCGAAACCCGCATGGGTAAGGGCAAGGGTCCGGTCGAATACTACGTCGCCCAGTGCAAGCCCGGGGTCATCCTCTTCGAGCTCGCCGGCGTGCCGCTTTCGGTTGCCCGCGAAGCCATGCGCCTCGCCGACGCCAAGATCCCGTTCCGTTGCCGCTTCATCACCCGCGACCAGGCGGCCTGAACCCCTCCTGAACATTCATGAAAGCCAGCGAGATCAGGGAACTTTCCATCGCCGAAATCGAAAAGCGCATCCGCGACACCCGGCAGGAGCTGCTCATGCTCCGGCTGCGCAAGCAAACCGGTCAGGTCGAGAAGACGCATGAACTGCGTCAGCTTCGCCGGGACATCGCCCGGTTGGAAACCATTTTAACAGAAAAAAAGAAATCCGCGGCTACCGCCGCCAGCTAACCCTCGCACCGCTCGATGGAATCTTCCAAACGCAATCAACGCAAGGTGCTCCAGGGCACTGTGACCAGCCGCATGGGCAACAAGTCCGTGAAGGTCACCGTTCCCTACAAGGCCCGCCATCCGCGCTACCTGAAAGTCATCAACCGCAAGACCGTTCTCCATGTCCACGACGAGGCCAACGAAGCCAACGTTGGCGATCGTGTGGAGATCATGGAGACGCGTCCGTTGAGCCGGCTGAAGCGTTGGCGTATCACCCGCATCATCGAGCGTGCTCCCGAGCCCGCCGGATCGGTCACCCCGGTCGAGGTGGAAGAGCAGGGCGAGGTCGAAGCCGGCGCGGAGAACGCCTGAACCCGGGAGATCATCCTGCCATGATTCAACTGCGATCCATTCTCGATGTCGCTGACAACACCGGCGCCCGCAAGGTTTCGATGATCCGGCGTCTCGGCCAGAACAAGAAGACCGCGAGCGTCGGCGACGTCATTGTCGTGAACGTCCGTGAGAGCAACACCGATGCGTCGGTCAAGAAGGGCGATGTCGCCCGCGCGGTCGTCGTGCGGACGAAGGCCCCGATCCGCCGCGCCGACGGAAGTTATCTGCGGTTCGACAGCAACGCCGTCGTCATCATCGACAACAGCGGCAACCCGAAGGGCACCCGCATCTTCGGTCCCGTCGCTCGCGAACTGCGCGCAAAGCGCTTCATGAAAATCATCTCGCTCGCTCCGGAGGTTCTGTGATGAAACTGCACGTCAAACGAGGAGACGAAGTCGTCGTCATCAACGGCGCTCACAAGGGAAAGCGGGGCAAGATCCTCGAGGTTTTCCCGAAGAAGCAGCGCGCGATCGTCGAGGGCGTCAACATCGTCAAAAAGCACGTCCGCAAATCCGAGGAGAATCCCGAGGGCGGCATAGTCGAGCGCGAGGCGCCCCTGCACGTCTCCAAGCTCATGCTGGCGGAGAAATACGACGCCCGGCGCGCCAAGCGTGGCGCCGCGGCTTGATTTCCGACAGCGCTGAAACTCTCAACCCGCGTCAGGTCGGCAATCTGACGACACACCCATGAGCCAGCCATTCCTGAAGAAAAAGTATCTCGAAGAAATCCGCCCTGCGTTGATCAAGTCGCGCGGCTATAAAAACATTCACCAGGTGCCGCGTCTGGAAAAGATCGTCATCAACTCCGGGGTGAAGGCGACGGACGACAAGAGCGTCCTCAACGATCTGGTGAAGGACATCGCGGCGATCACCGGCCAGCGTCCCGTCATCACCAAGGCGCGCAAGAGCATCGCGAATTTCAAACTGCGCCAGGGGATGCCGATCGGCGTCAAAGTCACGCTGCGTGGCGAGATGATGTATCATTTCCTCTATCGCCTCATCGCGGTGGCCCTGCCGACGATTCGCGACTTCCGCGGCGTCGAGACCAAGCTCGACGGCCAGGGCAACTACAACCTCGGCATCGCCGACATCACCATCTTCCCGGAAATCTCCGTCGAAACCCACAAGACACATCCGGGGCTGGACATCGCCTTTGTCACCTCCGCGGAAACCGACGATGAAGGCCGCGAACTGCTCCGGCTCTTCGGCATGCCCTTCCGCCGTCGCGAAAGCACCACTCAAACTGCAGCTGCCTGACGCATCATGGCCAAAGTATCCTCCATTCAGAAAAACGAACGTCGCAAGAAGCTCGTCGCCAAATACGCCGCCAAGCGTGCCGAGCTCAAGGCCATCCTCGCCAATCCGGAAACCACGGACGAGGAGTTCTTCGAAGCGCAGCGCAAACTGGCCAAGCTCCCGCGCAACTCCGCCAAGGAGCGGGTCCGCAATCGCTGCAGCATCACCGGCCGTCCGCGTGCCTACCTGGGCCGCTTCGGCGTCTCCCGCCTGACCTTCCGTGAACTCGCCCTCGAGGGCAAGATTCCGGGCGTCACCAAGTCGTCCTGGTAACCACGCTATTGAACACCAACGCTGCGGTCGGGAGTCACGGATATCACCCGGCCTGAAAACCAAAACCATTCATGAACGATCCTGTCGCTGATTTTCTCACGCGCCTGCGCAACGCCACCCGCGCCGGAAAGCCGGAGTGTGTTGTGCCGCACTCGCGCCTGAAGGCGGGCCTCGCCGACATCCTTCTCAAAGAGGGATTTGTCGCCGGTGTCTCCGAGGGCAAGGACGAGCGCGGTCACAAGACCCTCGTCATCAAGCTCAAATACGTCGATGGCGTCTCGGCTATTTCCGGCCTCACTCGCGTCAGCAAACCGGGGCGCCGTCTGTATGCGTCCTACAATGAGATTCCCCGCGTGCTCAATGGCCTGGGCATCGCCATCGTTTCGACCTCGAAGGGGCTGATGAAGGACCGGGATGCGCGCCGCAACCGTGTCGGAGGAGAGATCCTCTGCAACGTCTGGTAAGGAGGATACGATGAGCCGTATTGGAAAACTTCCCGTTCCCGTCCCCGAGAAGGTCAAGGTCTCGATCGAGAAAACCACGATCAGTGTTGAAGGCCCGAAGGGGAAACTGTCGCGCACCTTCCCGCCCGTTGTGAAAATCGAGAGCGACGACGAGGGCATCAAGGTCTCGCCCGTCGACACCAGCCGCTTCGCCCGCGCCATGCACGGCACCGCCCGTTCGATTATCAATGGCATGGTGATCGGTGTCACCGAGGGCTTTTCGCGCGAGCTCGAGATCCACGGCGTGGGCTTTCGTGCCGCGCTCAAGGGCCAGGTGCTCGATCTCGCCCTCGGCTATTCGCATCCGATCGCTTATCCGATCCCCGAGGGCATCAAAGTCACCGTGACCGATCAGACGAAAGTCAAAGTCGAGGGTTGCGACAAGCAGCTCGTCGGCAAGGTGGCGGCAGAGATTCGCGCCTTTTATCCGCCGGAGCCCTACAAGGGCAAGGGGGTGCGCTACACCGACGAACGTGTCCGCCGCAAGGAGGGCAAGACCGTCGCCTGACCCGGGCGACACCGATCCGAAATCCGGGAAAACCGACCATGGATACCGTCAAGAAAGCAAAACTTCTTCAGCGGCGTCGCTGGCGCATTCGCAAAAAGGTCAACGGCACTGCCGAGCGCCCGCGTCTCTCCGTCCGCTTCACCAACAAGCACATCTACGCGCAGTGCATCGACGACGATGCCGGCCGCACGCTCGTCTTCCTGTCGAGCCTCGACAAGGATCTCCGTTCTCAGAAGGTTGCCGCCAACCTCAAGGGGGCCGAGATTCTCGGCAAGGCCTTTGGCGAAAAGGCCAAGGCCGCCGGGATCGACAAGGTGGTCTTCGACCGCAACGGTCGCCGTTATCACGGCTGCGTGAAAGTCTTCGCCGATTCCGTCCGCGAGTGCGGGCTCAACTTCTGATCACAACATGCGCACCTCATCACACAGGAAACAGCCGGAAACCGAAGACGGAGCCTCCGAGATCTTCGAAAAGGTCGTCTATATCAACCGCTGTGCAAAGGTCGTAAAGGGTGGCCGCCGGTTCAGCTTCTCGTCCCTGGTGGTCGCTGGCGATCAGAAGGGCAATGTCGGCGTCGGATACGGCAAGGCCAACGAAGTGCCCGAGGCCATCCGCAAAGGCTCCGAGCGCGCCCGCAAAAACATGCGCCCGGTCCAGATCAAAGGGGACACGATTCCGCATGAGGTCATCGGCGAGGCCGACGGGGGCCGCGTGCTTCTGCGCCCGGCCACACCCGGTACCGGTATCATCGCGGGTGGAGGTGTTCGCGCCGTCCTCGAGGCTGCCGGCATCCGCAACGTTCTCTCCAAATCGCTCGGCTCGCAAAACCACATCGCCGTGGTCAATGCGACGCTGAACGGACTGCTCAAACTTCGTCGCGCCGAGGAATTCGCCAGGCTGCGCGGGGACTCCCGCGAAGAGGTCTCGGCCTGACCGGCGCGCAACGACCCAACTCACGCCAAACCATGCGTCTCAATCAACTTTCCAACGTCAAGGGTGCCGTGCGGCGCCGCAAGCGTGTCGGCAACGGTGAGGGCAACGGCCGGGGCAAGACCTGCGGTCGTGGCGGCAAGGGCCAGACCGCGCGCTCGGGCGGGAGCATTCGCCCCGGTTTCGAGGGCGGTCAGATGCCCCTCTACCGCAAGCTTCCCCACCGCGGCTTCAACAACGCCAATTTCCGCACCACCTACGCGGTGGTCAATGTCGGCGACCTCGAGCGCATCGATGCCTCGATCACCGAGATCAACGGCGAGGTCCTCGCCGCGGCCGGCCTCGTCCGCGATGCCAACGACCGCATCAAGGTCCTCGGTGACGGTGAGATCACTCGTGCCGTGAAGATTACCGCCGCCAAGTTCTCCAATTCGGCCCGCGCCAAGATCGAAAAGGCGGGCGGCGAAGCCATCGTTGCCTGAGCGCCCTTCCTGCACCGACCCGCGAAATGTTCTCAGCCTTTGCCAATTGCCTGAAAATTCCCGAGCTGCGCGAGCGTATCTTTCATACGCTCGCCCTGCTCTTTATCGCGCGCGTCGGCGCCAACATCCCGCTCCCCGGGCTGGATCCGGCGCCGCTGCAGGCGTTCTTTGCCGAGCAGACGCGCGCGGGGGGCGGGTCGCTGGTCGGACTCTACAACATGTTCACGGGTGGCGCCCTGCTCAAGGGAGCCATCTTTGCCCTGGGCATCATGCCCTACATCAGTGCGTCGATTATCTTCCAGCTGATGGGGGCGGTGGTGCCGGCGCTGGCCCGGTTGCAGCAGGAAGGGGACGTCGGGCGGCAAAAGATCACGCAATACACGCGATACGCGACCCTCGTGATCTGCCTGATTCAGGGCACACTGCTGATCCTCGCGCTGGAAAACCCGAGCCAGCTTTTCCCCGGATATGACGTCAATACCTACGGCTCGATCGTCATCGCGGACAAAGCCTGGTTTCTGGTCAATTCGGTGATCTTCCTGACGGCGGGCACGATGTTGCTGATGTGGCTGGGCGAACAGATCACCCAGCGGGGCATCGGCAACGGCGTCTCCCTCTTGATCACCATCGGCATCCTCGCGGATCTGCCGGGAGCAGTTGCCGCCAC
>RFJS01000286.1 GCA_003694825.1 Verrucomicrobiota bacterium
CCCCACAGAACGCCGGGGCGTCAATCTCGGTTGCGGGGCCTGTGCCCCGACGAAGGCGCTGGCGGGATCGCGAGCCGCGAGGAGGCGCCGAGGCGCGGCAGTTGCTGTTCGATTTTTCCGGGCAATCACAGGATCACGGCGCCGAATACCTCCTGACCCGTTTTCGGGACTGGATCCACGGCCGGCCAAACGATCACCCGACCTCCCTGAAAAACAACCTGCCGCTCATGGAACTGCTGTTCGCCGCCTTCGCCTCCGCCGACCAGCGGCAGGCGGTCGGTGTGCGCGCCTTCGCCGCCGCTCACGGCAGGCAGAACCGCGCCCCGGATGAGGACTGAACGTGCCCGGAACCTCAACCCCTCATCCACCTGCGGGCTGCAACGGGTTGGATAAAGCGGCGGTTGGTTCCGCCCGCCCCTGCCTCACTTTTACAACGGATTCGCGATTCTAAGACTGCCAAGAGCGCGCAATGAAAGCTCAGACAAAGGATATCCCATGCTCAAACGAATAGCTCTTATCACCCTGTTCTCCCTCGGCACTTCAGCCTACGCGCAGACAACCCTCGTCAACTTCGGCTCGGACGCTTACGTCAGTAAAAACACGAACCCTGCCGGAATATTTACCGACAACGACACCGACGTCATCGGCGATTCCAGCCTCGACGGTCGCCGCATTCTCACATTGACCGACAGCGCCACGGCTTTCTCCTCCGCTACGGGCCTGCCCTCTTTCGATATCGCAGCCGAGGCGATCTCCTACAGCGCGGGAGCAAATGCGACCCATCCCAATTCAGGTGGAGCCATCCTCCGCAATAATGTCTCGTTGAGCGCGGGAACATTCGACACGATGCGCTTCGCCGTAACTTCGTCAGCTACTGGCACGCAGGAAGATATCGCCCACGGCATCATGCTTTTCAACCTGGGAGGCAACTACAACATCGCTGACCTTTCCGTCTCCTGGGCCAGCAAAACGAGTCTCAACATGACCAGTGGCACCCTGCGGTATGCCGTGAACGATGGCGGCACAGTCCGTCTCTCGCAGGACACGGTCAACCTCGCGACCAGCGGGGGTAGCGAAAATGACGTCAGCGGGTTCAGCCTGAACGGTCTCAACTGGGAATCCTACGACACGAATGGCATCGGCACCGCAGGCATCTACTCCCCCGGCACTTTCACGTCGCTCACCTCGTCGAGCATCAGCCAGGTCGGCTTCTACGTGGATCTGCGGGACAGCGCCGCGGGGGCCGTCAGCTGGGACCTCGCCAACTTTGAGGTCACTGCGATCCCTGAGCCGTCCACGTACGGGCTGCTCGCCGGTCTGGGCTGCCTGAGCTTCGTGGGCCTGCGTCGGCGCCGCCGGGCTTGACGCCATTCTCCTCTTTCACCGGAGACAAAACCCCTCGGCCTCACCGCGGAGGGGTTTTTTGTTACCCGGAGGAGGCTCCCTGCTTGCATCCATGCCATCGCTCGCTTTCCCGGATCGCCCCGTCTCCTGCCGCCGGGTCTGCTCCACTCGAAGACCACCCGGCGCCAGCCTGCGCCTGCCGCTGCTGATCCGTACTCGCCCGGACCATCACTCCGATCGGCGCCATGGTCCCCCGGACCATTTCCCGCGGGACATGCGGTCGGGCGCGACCGATGGATCGGCCATGTATCGCTCGCCACCCGTCAAGGCCGCTCGACCTCCTCGCGCCTCCGGTGCGCTCCGGTGCGCCCCGTTCCGTTCCGCCCGGCGTTAACTGCCAGCCCTGCCCGGGCCGTCGCCGGCTTCGACGACCACCGCCCCGGCAACCGCCATCGCCAATCCCGCCTGTCCTGCCTGCTTTATGAAAACCCGAATCCTGATCTTCGCCCTCTGCCTTGCCGCGCCGCTCCTGCGCGCTCCGGCCTCCACCCGGACCCTCGATGCCGATACCCGGCTCGTCCTTCCCGCCGATGCGCCCACGCCCGTGAAACTCGCCGCGGTCGATCTCGCGCGTGACTTCCGGAAAGTCTTCGGCCACCTCCCGCTCACCTTGACCTCCGAGCCGCTGCCCCCGCAGGACCATGTGACCATCGTCGTCCACCCCGGCTCTGCCGGCGGGCTGTCTCCCGAGACCTATCGAATCGGCTGGCGCGACAACGATCCGACCACCGGGCTGCTCGACCTCCACGGCGCCGATCCACGCGGCACCATCTACGGGCTCTACGCGATCTCCCGACACCTCCTCGGCATCGATCCATGGTGGTATTGGACCGACTTCGAACCCCCGGCGCG
This sequence comes from Verrucomicrobiota bacterium, assembly GCA_003694825.1. Taxonomy (GTDB): domain Bacteria; phylum Verrucomicrobiota; class Verrucomicrobiia; order Opitutales; family Opitutaceae; genus J108. The sequence goes on from RFJS01000286.1 coordinate 2,257, forward strand.
TGAGCGCATCGAGATTCCGGACGACTTCACGCTGAGCTGCCCGCCGCCTGCCTTTCGCTACCGCGGCTTCTTCATCAACGACGAGGACCTGCTCGCACGCTGGCGGCCCGATCCCGCCGGCCAGACCGCCATCTCCCTCGAGGTCTGGGACCGCATCTACGAGACCCTGCTGCGCCTCGGCGGCAACCTCGTGGCCCCCGGCACCTTCCCTTTTCCCGACGAGCCGCAGTTCGCCCTCGCTGTCCGCCGCGGCCTCGTCCTCAACCAGCATCATCAGACACCGCTCGGGTTCGTCGGCTTCCGCTGGCCGCGCGGCCAGTTGTATTCGCCAACGAAAGATATGGACACCCTGCGCCGCGTCTGGGCGCATTGCGTCGCC
>RFJS01000287.1 GCA_003694825.1 Verrucomicrobiota bacterium
ACTGAAACTCAGCCGCCGCCAATACGCCGAGATGTTCGGCCCCACCACCGGAGACCGTGTCCGGCTCGCCGACACAGAACTCTTCATTGAAGTCGAGCGCGACCTCGTCGCCGAGGCCGCCGGCTATGGCAACGAGATCAAATTCGGCGGCGGCAAGGTCATTCGCGACGGCATGGGCCAATCGCCCACCGCCTCCGACGCCAAATCGCTCGATCTCGTCATCACCAACGCCCTCATCCTCGACGCCGCACTCGGCATCATCAAGGCGGACATCGGCATCCGCGCCGGCCGCATCGTCGGCATCGGCCATGCCGGCAACCCCGGCATCCAGTCGGGCATCGGCTCCGTCTACCCGGACCCGGCGACGGGCAAGCTCGACCCCATGATCGTCGGCGCCGGCACCGAGGCGATCGCCGGCGAAGGCTGCATCGTCACGGCCGGCGGCATCGACTCACACATCCACTTCATCTGTCCGCAGCAGATCAACGAAGCCATCAGCTCCGGTATCACCACCATGCTCGGCGGCGGCACCGGTCCGGCCCACGGAACCCTCGCCACCACCTGCACCCCGGGCGCCTGGAACATCCACCGGATGCTCGAAGCCGCCGAAGCCTATCCGGTCAACCTCGGCTTCCTCGGCAAGGGCAACTGCTCCACCCCCGAACCGCTTCGCGAACAAATCCGCGCCGGCGCCATCGGCCTCAAACTCCATGAAGACTGGGGCACCACCCCCGCCGCCATCGACACCTGCCTCGGCGTCGCCGACGAATTCGACGTGCAGGTCGCCATCCACACCGACACGCTCAACGAGGCCGGCTACGTCGACGACACCATTCGCGCCATCGCCGGCCGCACGATCCACACCTACCACTCCGAAGGCGCCGGCGGCGGTCATGCCCCGACATCATCCGAATCTGCAGCGAGGCCAATGTCCTGCCTTCCTCGACCAATCCGACGCGTCCCTACACCGTGAATACGGTCGACGAGCATCTCGACATGCTCATGGTCTGCCACCACCTCGACGCGAAGATCCCCGAAGACGTCGCCTTCGCAGAATCCCGCATCCGCCCGGAGACGATCGCCGCCGAAGACCGCCTTCACGACCTCGGCGCCTTTTCCATGATGTCCTCCGACTCGCAGGCCATGGGCCGCGTCGGGGAGGTCATCAGTCGCACCTGGCAAACCGCGCACAAGATGAAAGTCCAGTTCGGTCGCCTCGAGGCCGACGCCCATCCCGCCGCCGACAACTTCCGCGCCCTGCGCTACGTGGCCAAATACACCATCAACCCCGCCCGCGCACACGGCATCGGCCACATCGTCGGCTCCCTCGAAATCGGCAAGCTCGCCGATCTCGTCCTCTACAAGCCGGCCCTTTTCGGCGTGAAGCCGGAACTCGTGCTCAAGGGCGGCTTCATCGCCTGGGCGAACATGGGCGACCCCAACGCCTCCATCCCCACCCCCCAGCCGATGTTCTACCGGCCGCAATTCGGCGCCGCCGGGCGCGCCCTCGCCAGCACCTGCCTCACTTTCGTCAGCCAGGCAGCGATCGAAACCGGTGCCCTGGCGAAACTCGGCCTCCACCGTCGCCTCGAACCGGTCCGCCAATGCCGGCGCGTTTCCAAGCGCGACATGCTCTACAACGACGCCCTGCCAAAAATCGAGGTCGACCCCGAGACCTACACGGTGCGCGCCGACGGCGTGCACCTTACCTGCGAACCGGCCCACGAACTCCCCATGGCACAACGCTATTTTCTCTTCTGAAACACCAAAGCCGTCTTTTTGGCCCGTGTCCTGCTGACCAGACACAACAAACATTCAAACCAATCGAACCCGACCACACCATGCGCCGCACCATCACGACCCTCCTCCTCGCCGCCACTGTCCCGGCCGTCCAGCTCTCCGCCCACCCCGGCCACGACCACAGCGACCTCTCCACCGTGGTCAGTCAGCCGTTCGTCGACCTGTCTCACGTGGTGACAACGCTCGCCGTCATCGCTCTGCTCGTGTGCGCCGTCGTCCCGGTCCTCCGGGCCCGCCGCCGCACACGGGACAGCCGCCGTTCGCACTGATCGCGATGCACCTCATCCGCCAGGCCCTCGCCGACCGACCGGCCGACCGCCAGCGGGTCCGCATCCTGGTCGATCGGCACACCCTCGGCCGCCGTCTCTGGCGGGCCACGGCCGAAGACGGAACGGACTTCGGCTTCGAACTCGCCGAGCCACTCCGCCACGGCGATGCCGTTTTCGACACCGGCGAGAAACTCTACGTCATCGACCAGGCACCTGAGCCCGTTCTGCGCATCCCCATCGGCCCTACAGCCGAGGCCGCCGCCATCGTCGGCTGGGCCGTGGGCAACATGCACTTCACCATCCAGGCCTGCGGCGACCACATCACCGCGCCCGACGACCCCGGTCTCCGCCAGATGCTCGACCGTATCGGCCGGCCCTATACAACCGACGAGGCCGTCTTCGAGCCCCACCGCTTCGCCGCCGTGGTCGGCCACACCCACGGCCACGCCGAAGACGCGGCCCACCCCTTCATCCGACCAGCGG
>RFJS01000288.1 GCA_003694825.1 Verrucomicrobiota bacterium
ATCGTCTGTGATGTGGATTCCGGATACGAATGGACGGACGAGGAGTGGATGCGGCGGCGCGCCGAGCACCAGGCGCCGGAAAAGCCGATGTCGGTGTATGAGCTGCACTTCGGGTCGTGGCGGCGGATGCTGGAGGACAACAACCGCCCGTTCAGCTACCGCGAGATGGCGCCCATCCTCGCCGACTACGTGTCGGAGATGGGCTACACGCATGTCGAGGTGCTGCCCCTCGCCGAGCACCCGTTCGACGGCTCCTGGGGCTACCAGGTCACCGGGTTTTACGCGCCGACGCACCGGTTTGGCACCCCGGATGATTTCCGCTACTTCGTCGATTACCTGCACAATCGCGGCATCGGCATCATCCTCGACTGGGTGCCCGCGCACTTCCCCCGCGACAGCTTTGCCCTCGAACATTTCGACGGCACCCACCTCTACGAACATGCCGATCCCCGCAAGGGCGCTCACCAGGACTGGGGCACGCTGATCTTCAACTACGGGCGCAACGAGGTGCGCAATTTCCTCATCGCCAACGCTATCTCCTGGTGCGACCGCTACCATATCGACGGACTTCGCGTCGATGCCGTCGCCTCCATGCTCTACCTCGACTATTCCCGAAAGGAAGGCGAGTGGATCCCCAATCAGTATGGCGGGCGGGAGAATCTCGAGGCGATCGACTTCCTTAAGCGGATGAATGACGTCGTGCACGAGCGCTTTTCCGGCGTGGTCACGATCGCCGAGGAGTCCACGGCGTGGCCGGGCGTGACGAAGTCGCCGGCCGAGGGCGGACTCGGCTTCGACCTCAAGTGGAACATGGGCTGGATGCACGACACGCTCAGCTACTTCTCGCGAGACCCCATCTTCCGCAAGTGGCATCACAACGAGCTCACCTTCGGCATGCTCTATCAGTATGCCGAGCGCTTCATCCTCGTGTATTCACACGACGAGGTCACCCACGGGAAGGGCTCGATGCTCATGAAGATGCCCGCCGGATCGATTCCGGAAAAGGCGCAGCACCTGCGCTCACTCTACGGACTCATGTGGGGCTGGCCCGGCAAGAAACTGCTCTTCATGGGCAGCGAGTTCGGGCAGTCGGCCGAGTGGGCGCACGATCGCAGTCTCGACTGGCATCTGCTGCAATACCTCGACCATGAGGGGATCCGCCGGCTCGTGCGCGACCTCAACCGCGTCTACCGCGAGACGCCCGCCCTGCACGCCAATGATTTCAACCCGGAGACCTTCCGCTGGATCAACTGCAGCGATGCCGATGCCAGCGTGATTTCCTTCCTTCGTTTCACCCCGGATCGCTCCAGCGTTGTCGCCGTGGTCGGCAACTACACGCCCGTGCTCCGCACCGGCTACCGCATCGGCCTGCCGCTGCCCGGCCACTGGGCCGAGATCGTGAATTCGGATTCCGAATACTACGGCGGCACCAACGCGGGCAACGCCGGGGGCGTCACCGCCGAGCCGGTGCCGTGGGACGGTTTCGACTACTCGGCCGCGCTCACCCTGCCGCCGGCTTCCACCATCTTCCTGCGGTGGTCGGGGCCGGAAAAGGCGGAAGAAGAGACGCCGGCCGAAGCGGCAACCGAGCAGCCGAAGCCGGAGAAAACCCCGGCCCGCAAAAAGGCTGCCGCTCGAAAGTCGGGCGCTCGAAAATCGCGCTGAGCACGAGGTCTGGCCGGCCGCGAAATCGGTTGCGCGAACACCACAGCCACGGGCGGGTCATTCCGAACGCGGTCAGGTGGTGGCCCTCGCAACCGCTGCTTCGCGGCGCCGCGCGACCATGGAGCGGATGGCCGATGGTCGCCGGCGGCCGTTGAGCACCTGGCCGACGCATGTCGGACGTATGGCGAGGTCGTAGACGAGGATGCTCGCCAGCGTCGTCACGGCAAAGATGACCGTCAGCTTCACCGACCAGTGGAGGGGCCACTCGGCGAGCGCCACCTGGAGCCACACGACGATCGGGAGGTGGACGAGATAGATCCAGTAGGCCGCGTCGGCGAGGTAGCGGACCAGGCGGTTCGCCTGCCGGCAGCACTGCCGGAATATCCCCATGGTCAGGCCGATCATCGACCAGGTCAGGGTCGCGTAGCTGATGCAGAAGACGGCCCGAAGCACATCGATGTGCGGATGGTCGGGTTGCGACTCGAATGCCGAGAGCAGAACGGTGACGCATCCGGCAATCAGGACGGTGCCGACACGGGCGGGCGTCACGCGGGTGAATGTGTGTCGCAGCTCGTCATGGCGGTGCAGAAGCCATCCGCTGAGGAAGAAGAGCGCATAGAAGGTGGAGACGGAGAAAATGGGGCGAAGTGAGCGATCCGGCGTGGCGATCCCCCAGCCATCCATGGCATGCAGACAGAGCGCGGTCGTGGGAATCACCAACAGCCACGGAAGCCGCGAGTTTGCGGCCCGGCGGATGCCGGCGTCGGCAAGGGTCGTGAGTTTGTATCCAACCGATGGTAACAGCGAAACCACGGTCGTCCGCAGAATGATCGCCGTGGCGGAAATCAGCAGCAGGTAGTAGAGAAACCAGAGATGCGTGCCGACGAACAGGCCTTCGGGGAGCTTGCCCAGTTCCGCAAAGCCGAGGCGCAATCCCGCCAGGACGTCGACCTCACCGCGCATGCTCTGCGCGCCCATGATCCATCCGGAGACAAGCAGCGGCCTGAGGAGAAACCAACCGGCGATGAACGGCACGCCGAGCCGCAGCACGCGTGAGCCGACAAAGGCCGCCGGTCCGCGGCGATGAAAGCTCATCCGGCTGAAATAACCGGCGATGAGGAAGAACAGGGGCATGCGAAAGGCGTGCGCGGTCAGCAGCAACGCCCCGACGACGGGGCTCGTCGAGACATCCATGACGGCCCAGCCGATGAAAAACGGCAGAAAGGAGAGGCCGGCGTGAAAGGCGACACCGAGGAGAAGAGCAAACGCCCGAACGCCATCGAGGTCGTGCAGGCGATTTATGTCGGGAGCCGTGGACATGCGCTCGTGCGTTTCGGATCGCTTCAGTAAAACGCGATCTCGTCCACTTCGAAGGCGAACGAACCCGGTCGCATGCCGAAGGCGACGAGGCTGACACTCAGAAGCGTCGTCGTATCGAGCGGGGTCTGTTCCGACCATGCGCGTCGCAGTGATTCGAAGGGGATG
>RFJS01000289.1 GCA_003694825.1 Verrucomicrobiota bacterium
ATCGGAACAGGATGCGATACGCCTCACGCACGCCGCGATGGATATGGGCATCAATTTTATTGATACCGCGAATGTCTATGAAGGCTACAAGCGGTTCATGGGATCCTCCGGAGGCGTGGCGGAGACGATACTCGGCAAGGCGCTCAAGGGACGGCGGGACCGGGTGGTGCTGGCGACCAAGGGCGGATCGCCGCTGGGCCCGGGACCGCAGGATGTCGGGCTCACGCCGACGCACCTGCTGCGCGCGCTCGACGACAGTCTGCGGCGGCTGCAGACGGACTGGATCGATCTCTACATCATTCACTGGCCGGATCCGCTGACGCCGCTTGAGACGACGCTCGGCGCGATCGAAGTGGCGATGAAGCAGGGCAAGATCCGGGCGTTCGGTGTTTCCAATCACTACGCCTGGCAATTGTGCGAACTTCTCTGGATCGCGGACCGCCGGGGATGGCCCCGGGTTGTGTCCTCACAAATACCCTACAGCATGCTGCGGCGCGAGTTTCACAACGATCTCGCCTTTTGTCAGAAGCACGACATCGCGGTCACGCCGTATCAGGTGTTGCAGGGCGGGCTGCTCACCGGGAAGTATCGGCGGGACGCCGCGCCCGAGCCGGGATCCCGGCTCGCGGAGAAACCGCAATGGGTGATGGAGTTGTCCCCCGAGGTGTTCGATCGGCTCGAGGCGATGGAGGCGCTCGCGGCCGAGGCCGGGCTCTCGATGACCGAGTATACCGTGGCCTGGACGCTTGCCCAGCCGGCGATCGAGTCGCTCGTCGTCGGGGCGACGCGGCCGGAGCAGATCGAAGCCGCGGTGCGTGGTGCCGCGAAGACGCTTCCGGCGGCGCTCCTGGATAGACAGGACAAGATCACCCCGCCACCGCATCATCACCGGGCCGGGTTTTCCCGGCCGGTCTGAAAGCGGTTCGAAAACGCCGCGAGGCCGATCGTCTGACCGGAACGCACGGCGCCACCCGCGGCGCACTGCCAGGCGGACATGTGCCCCTGCCGTGCCATGCCGCGGCCTTTTCAGTGCCGGGATCGCGGAGAGCGGGGGCGGGCGGCGGCACGTGACGGACCTCGGACGATGCCGGGTCGCGCGTTGGCCGAGGGTCCGTCTCGCCTGCGGGGCAGTCGTTACTTCCGCTCGGGAAAGGGGGAGGTGTTGCGCGCGACGCCCTTGATCTTCTCGAACGTGCGCAGCCCGCCCATGCCGAGCATGGCGAGGACGAGTTGATAAAGGCCGTCGGTGGGGATGAGTGGAATATCCATCTCCGGATTGCCCCAGATCTTTATGGCCCTGGTGACGACGGGCTGGACGATGAAGGACCAGAGTATGCCGATGCCGCACACCCAGCCGATGAAGGGGCGCCAGCCGGCGACGAATACGCTGCGGTGAGCGGCTTCGACCTCGTTGATTTTCGCCTGTGCCTGGCTCGCCTGGGTGATGGCGGTCAGCAGCTGGCTCTCAAACTCCTCCTTGGCCCGCTGGCGTTCGGTGGGATTGGGGATCCGGTCGACAAGCTTGTCGACGAGCGGCCCGACGATGGGTGCAAGCAAGTTCCACATATGCTCTCCTTGTTTGTGGGGTGGTGTGATGGTCCGCGGTCCGTTCGGCGCGTGGGGGGGCGCACCGGGGCGGATTCGGCCCAGGAATGAATCTTGTGCCCGGACGGGGCGAGTATCGGCGGCGGGGGCGGGCGGAGTCAATGCGAGGCAACCGGCACGGGCGGGGCAAACAGTTTCGCCCGCGACTCCCCCGCCGGTGCAGGGTGGGATCTGGCCGTGGTCAGCCCGGAAACCGGGCATGAGGGAAGCGCTTCATGTCGTTGTAAAACTGCCGATCAACAGAGGGCGTTTCGCTCTGATGTCTCTCCTCCCATACGAATAGATCAATGGCTTTAGCGACCCGTGGTTCCAATGTTTCACTGAGTGCAGTGCGTCGTGCACTGACGACTGGCTTCGATTCGGGCAAGGTGGCGTTGCCGGTGCTGCCGCGTGTTTCCAGCCGGGTGATGACCATGGCCAACGACCCGAACGCCGACGTCGCTGATCTTTCGGACCTGATCCACCAGGATCAGTCTCTCGCGGGCAATGTGTTGCGCATCGCGAATTCGGCGGCCTATTGCATTGGCGAGCCGGTGGTGTCGCTCAAGCAGGCGGTGATGCGGCTGGGAATGAATACCGTCAGCGAGATCGCCGTGGCCGCCTGTCTGATGGGGAAGGATTTTCAGACGCCGGGTTACGAGGATTATCGCAAGCGCATGCTCGTGCATGCCTTCATCGCCGGCGGGTTCGGCAAGGAACTGGCGCGGCAGAAGCGGCGCAATGTCGAGGCGATGTTCCTCTGCGGGCTTTTGCATTCGATCGGCAAGCCCGTGGTGCTGCGGGTGATCTGCGATCTTCAGAAAGGGGCCAGGTCGCTGCTGCCGCCCGGAGACGTCATTCCGCTCGTGGAGGCCTTTCAGCATCGCGCCGCGGGGATGGTGGCCAAGGCCTGGGGGTTGCCCGAGCAGGTGCGCGTCACCGCGATGTTTCACGAAACGCCCGAGCAGGCGCCGGCCTTCGCCGATGAGACGCTGATGACGGCGCTCGCCGCGCGCCTGGCCACCTGGGTGGTCAATTCACTGCCGGACGATGCGGAAGATCCGCGGGCATTCCCGGAATGGGAGCCGTTGAGCTTCTATCCGGATGAGGTCGATGCGGTGCTCGAACGGCGTGAGGCCCTCGAGCAGTCGGCGTCGATCTTCATGTCATGATTCCCGAAGAGAACAGGTTTGATCTCGTGGTCATCGGCAGCGGCCCCGGCGGGCAGAAAGCCGCCATTCAGGGGGCCAAGGCGGGGCTGCGGGTGGCGTTGATCGAGCGTGAGCGCAGTGTCGGCGGTGCCTGCGTCTACACGGGAACGATACCGAGCAAGACACTGCGCGAGGCCGCTCTCGCCCTGCTCGCGGTCAAGCGCAGCGCGGGCTTTCTCGACGTCAAGCTGGCGGAACAGACCGAAATCTCGACGCTGATGGCGCGGCTCGATGCCGTCCTCGAAGCGCACGAGCGACTGATCGGGGAATACCTCGACCACAACGGCGTGCGTGTCTTTCGAGGGCGCGGCAGTCTCGTGGACGCCCACACAGTGGCCGTGCAGTCGGTGCGGGGTGAGGATACGCTGCTCCAGACCGAGTTCGTCGTCATCGCGACAGGATCGCGTCCGCGCACGCCGCCGGGCATCCCGGTCGATCACGAGAACATCCTCGATAGCGATTCGATCCTGAGCACGCTCTACCTGCCCAAGTCGCTGACCGTGCTCGGCGGCGGTGTCATCGCCACCGAATATGCGACGATCTTTTCGCTGCTCGGCGTGAAAGTGACCATGATCGACCGCGGGCCGCGGCCGCTCGGTTTTCTGGATCCGGAGCTGGTCGACCGGTTCGTGAAGCACTTTTCCGAGCAAGGCGGCATCTGGCTGGGCGAGCGGGAAATCGACCGGGTCGAAGTCGGCCGGCTCGGCGAGGTGACGACCTGGCTGAAAGATGGTGAGGCGGTCACCTCCGAGAAGATGCTTTGCGCGCTCGGTCGGTCGGCCAATGTCGAGGGGCTCAACCTCGAGAAAGTCGGCGTCGAGCAGGGGAAATACGGCGTCATCCGCACGGACGAGCACTATCGCACCTCTGTGCCCAATATCTTTGCGGTCGGCGATGTCATCGGTCCGCCGGCCCTTGGCTCCACTTCGATGGAACAGGGGCGCCGGGCCGTGTGCCACGCGCTCGGCATCGATCCGGGGGCGCCGTTCGAGCTGGTGCCGATCGGCATCTACTCGGTGCCGGAACTGGCCAGCGTCGGCCTCACCGAGGCCCAGGTCGTGGAGCGATACGGCGGCGCGCTCGTGGGCCGGGCAGATTTCGGGGAAGTCGCGCGGGCGCACATCGCCGGGCACCAGGCGGGGATGTTGAAGCTCGTGACGGGGCCCGAGGGCGGGCGCCTGCTCGGAGTGCAGATCGTGGGAGACGGCGCCACGGACCTGATCCACGTCGGCGAAATGGCTTTGATCAACGGCAACGACGTCACCGTCTTCCTCGAAAATATTCTCAATTTCCCGACCTACGGCGAGGCCTATCGGATCGCCGCGCTGAACCTGCACAACAAGATCGCGGCGCGGGCAGAAAAGCCGCAAACGGCGAACGTCCACGAAGTGGCCTGAGCCCGCGCTCCGAGCGCGGCTGATCTGGCCGAAGCCGGTCCCGGGCGGCATCGAGGCTCGGCAGGCGCGTCCGGGCCGGGTAGACGAAACCGGATAAATCGGTAACACACCGGTAACACGTGCGGTGTAGCCTCGGCGCCATGATGATGAAATTCAGC
>RFJS01000290.1 GCA_003694825.1 Verrucomicrobiota bacterium
AATTTCATGGGATTTTCAAATTCCCACTTGAGAGCCCCAAACGAGAGGCGATCATCAGAGGCGTTCACTAAATTTTTACGACGCCATGTTTCGCCCCCTGCTCAGCGCCCTCGCCCTTGCATCCCTCGTCCCCTCGATACTTGTGGGAACAGAGGCTGCGAGCGATCCGGTGGGCTTCACCCGTCAGCCCCTCACGAGCGGGCGTCAGACCGTCGGCGTCACCTTGAATCATCCAACGGTTCTCTCTGCCACGGTCGCGGCCAATGCAGCCGACGTGTTGATGCTTGCGACGGCCGGCCGCACCGTGGGGGAGCGGCTCGAGAACGGCGCCGCCTACTACGCCGAAATCGCCGAGGATCCAGCAGGCCTGTTCACCGGCGATCGCTTCGAGATCGACGTCGAGATGACGCAGAGCATCGGCGGCGACATCCTCGCGCTGCGCGAAAGTCCGCACAACACCCTGCCCTTCCCCCTCGGCGACGACCAGTTGCGCGGCTGCCGGATCATCATCCGCCGCCACATCACGCTCGCCGATCTCTTCGGCACGGGCAGCGAGGCCAGCCTGACCGCGGGTGGTGATCTCGCCGATGCCGATCAGGTGCTCCTCTACGATCGCGCACGCGCCGGCTTCGACGTCTTTTTCCTGCACCGCAGCCCGACCGATGGCACCGTGCACTGGCGCCAGGCGGGCAAGCCCGGCAATTTTGACGACACTATCATTCCCACGGGCACCGGCATGTTTCTCAACCGGCGCAGCGATTCCGCGGACGCCGTCCTCACTCAGCTCGGAGCCGTTCGCACCAACGACTTCGTCATGCCGCTGTCCGAAGGCTACAACCTCGTCGCGTCTCCCTTTCCCGCCGCCAGCTCCCCGGCGGACCTTCAGATGAATTCCGCCAACGGGTTTGCCAGCGCCGCCACGGCCGATCGAGCCGACCGCATCCTCGTCTTCAACGGGAACGACTATACCACGTATTTCCTTCATCGCGACGAGCAATCCGGAGCTGAGCGCTGGTGCCTCGCCGGAGACACATCCCGCAGCTTCTCCACGGCGGAGTTGCTCGCCGCCGGCCGCAGCGTCTTCATCTACAAAATCGCCGCTGACCCGGGCTTCATCGCGCGCCGGGGTTGACCCAAAGCCGCCCCCTTCTGGAAACGTATCTGAGCAACAGGTACATCTTCTTCGGCCGAGCACCCCGGTCGCAAGGGAGGAGTCACCTGCTCGCGATCCACAAGAAAACCCTCGGAGCACCCCGTCCCAATTTCGGCAAAACCGATGCGGAACACGGGCTGAGAACGCGTCGATCAGCACCATCCACGACAGGCTTCGGGCTTTCCCGACGCGCGCTGAGAAACATCCCGCGAACCGATCGCCCGGCATCGAGGCTCAGACCGGCCGACCGCGGCCCCGGAGCGTTGATGCGACCGACTCCGGCGCGGCGCTGCCGGACCGCGAAAAAAGTTGGCTGATTCCGGGGGCTGTAAGCCGGATTCTGTACCCGGAGACCGGGAACCGGCCTCCGAGCGGCGTTCATTTCTCTGACCCCGCCTGGAGCGGGGTCCGCGGCTTGCGCCGCGTGCGACATACCCGGGACGATCGAGCGGGCCACTCCGTCCCCTATTTTGCCTTGCACCCGACTGGGTTTATCCTGCCGCCGGACTCGCGCCCGGCGCGGTGGGCTCTTACCCCACCTTTTCACCCTTACCGGCTCCCGCCTGACACGCGCCTTGCGGCCCGCGCCCGGGAACCGGCGGTCTGTTTTCTGAGACACTGGCCGTCACCTCGCGATATCGCACGAGGTGCCCCTGCTTTCGCAGGGAGTCGTGCCCTGTGGTGTCCGGACTTTCCTCCCGACGTGCACTGATGCCCCGCCGGAGCGGGACGCTCAAAGAACACGGGGGCGAACGCCCACCCCCGGAATCAGCTACTCTATAAAGAGTATGCGGGTGCAATTATCGCAAGTGACGATTTCCGTTCCCTTGCGCGCCTCCGAATCCACGCCCGCCGACACCTTCAGATGGCAGCCACCACATTTCTGGCCGGAAAGGGGCACAATCACCGGCAGGCCGATGGTCTTTGCGAGCTGGTCGTAGCGGCGCAACAGGGCGGGGTCCACGGGCTTTCGCGCCTCCTCGACCTCGCGGCACGCCTGTTCGAGAGCCGCCTTGAGGTTCGCCTCGCGTTCATCGATGCGCTTGAGCTGCTCCTCTTCGGCTGCGATCTCCGCGAGCCGCGCCTTCTCGATCTCGGCAACTTCGGCCTTCACGCTATCGACCTCGTAGAGTGCCTCGATCTCGGACTCCTCGGTCTCGCTGATCTTCGCCTCGGTCTGCTCGATCTCGTGAGTCAGGGCCTGGTATTCGTCGTTCTTCTTGACCATCAGCTGCTGCCCCTTGAAGCGCTGCAGCTGGTCTTCGAGGCTGGCGAGCGTCTGCTCGAGCGCCTTCCGCCGGAGCTCCACCTCGTTTACCCTGTCCCGGGCCGCCTCGATCGCCTGCCGGTGGGCGGCAATCTTGCCGTGGACCGCCTCGCGTTCGCGCGGGATCGCCGCGAGATTTCTCTCGGCCTGCACGCGACGCATATCGCGTTCCTGAAGAACAAGCAGTTCCTTGAGTCCGGCCGGCAACATGATGCCGCTTCATGCCCCGCCACCCGGCACCGGTCAAACCCCAACAGCACCCTTCCCCCGCCGCCGTCCCGAGAGAAAGACAGCGGCGGCTCGCTCGTGGCGCTGCGAAAACATGGACGAATCAGCCGATGCCGACCCCGGCGGGCACGCCACCGCCGCCCGGTGAGCCCACGGCTCTCTGAGGATCCGCCGCGCTTCGTCCCACCAGAACGCCCGGCCTCCCGCCTCGCGCGTCCCCGTCCCCTTTGCCACACGCCCGCTTGTCCGTCGGCAGATCCGCCGCGCTGCGGCACCCGCGATCGCCCACTTCCACCGGCCGGGCACGAGGGCCCGCGCCAGGCATGCGCCCCTCTCCCTCCGGCAAGCCCCGATCCGGTTGTCCGGCACCGCCAGGCACATCTGGCCCACACACCGAAAAACCGCAAACCGACTGCGTGGCCTCCTTACACAAGCCGACGCACACAGCTACGCAAATTCACTTAAGTTCCGTCACCGCTGACCCGATACAGCAGTCCGTTCGATCGTGTATCCCCGTAAGCCCCCCAGCTCCCCTCCCTCGTCATCCTGCCCGTGGCGCGTCCGCTTCGATAAGCAACTGCAGGCCGTCGTCGCCACATTCAATGGGCATGTCGACGCTTCTCATCTCCATCAGGCGGCCATCACGCGGCACCGCCTCCTGCGCGAAACGGGCGCGCGACGCGCCCTCCTCGATGTCGAAAACAT
>RFJS01000291.1 GCA_003694825.1 Verrucomicrobiota bacterium
CCAACCACGCCCGCAGCCTCCGGTTCCTCCGGCGGCTGCGTCTTCCGACCGGCCTGCTCCTCGCCGGCCTCCTCGCCATCGGTGCCTCAGCCGCCCCGCTTGGCATCGGCGATCCCATGCCCCGGATCGCCGGCCAGGACCAGCACGAGAAGCCGCTCGCCGTCGATGCCTCCACCCGCCACGTCCTCGTGAGCTTCGACATGGGCACCGGCAAGCGGGCCAACGCCTGGCTCAGCGATCAGGGCGCCGCGTATCTCCCCGACCACCGCGCCATCTTCATCGCCAACATCCACGGCATGCCCGGCATCGGCCGCATGTTCGCCCTGCCGAAGATGCGCCGCTACGCCCATCGCATCCTCCTCGCCGATGAAGAAGGCCTTCTCGACGACATCCCTCGCGAGGAGAAGAAAGTCACCGTCCTCACCCTCGCCGACGACGGCACCATCGCCGCCATCAGCTTCTGGGATCCGGCCTCCGACCAATCCCCCTTCACCGACGACTGACCCCGTGGCGGCGGGCAGCCTGCCTGCCGCGTCCCTCCATCTCCCGGTGGGGGCAGGCAGCCTGCCTGCCCCTACCTTCCGCAGCACTTCTTGAACTTCTTTCCGCTGCCGCAGGGGCACGGATCATTGCGCCCGATTTTCGCTTTCAGCTTTGCTCGGGAAACGCGCGTGTGCTCCTCGGGGGCGAAGCAATACCAGTCTCGCACGTAGCGCCACACATCGAGTGGGATCGAGGGCCGCGGCCGGGGTGGATACGGGTTTCTCCCCTCGAGGGCAGCCTCGATCTGAGCGACTTTGGCGAATGACTCGTCGTAAAGACCGCTCTCGATGAGTCGCCTCACCGCCGGGGCGAGTTCCGGAGCGCCGAGCCTGAAAGCTATAAACCCGACGAGACACGTGCCATAGAGTGTCAGGTTCCTCACCCGTGTCTCGTCCCATGATTCACCGAGGCTTCGTCTTTCGAGAATCAACAATTCTTCGATCTGCTCCTCGAGAAGAGAGACCAGCGCGGACCGCTCCCAGGCGCCCGCGGCCACCAACCGGGTTATGGCGTTCAGAGCAGTCTCACGTGCCCAGGGGGAAATCGATTCGTTCGCGACCATGCGCAGCAACGGGCCCCGGTCGCCTTCGAACGTGTCCGCAAGAAGCACCTCGGCATCTTCGGTGATCAAATCGCCCCAGCGGCGTCCGCTCGTTTCATCATCGGTGCTCAACAGCGTGGCGATGGCGGCGTGGCAGCCCGGGGCACGGATCGCCGCGGCCACATACATCCACCAGAACGCCTCCCATACGGTGTCGTCGTCCGGGTCCGCCAGGCTTCTCTCCGCACAGGCCGTCAGGCGATTGCCCACCCGGTTTCTCAGCTCCTCCGCATGCTGCGGCACGGCTCGGAGCGCAACCTTCACCCGGGTAACCGAATCAGAACCCAGCGCCTGCAAAACGTCTTCTGCGTCCATGTATCAGCTAACAGCGATCCACCATCAGGACGCAAACGCGAATCGCCGCCACCTGCTTTCACACCGGCACGTCGACGCTTCAACGCGGTTGCGGCCGGACGCGAAGCGATTCGCGGGCATGCATCAAACAGTAGAAACGCCCCGGCGAGCACCGCTGCTGTGGGGAGGGCCTATACACCCTGATCCTTTCGCGCTGCGCGCAACGAGGACATGCGGGGCCGCATGTCCCCACCTCGGCGCGGCCCGGCACGGCGCCACCCGCTACCCGACAAACCACCCGGTGCGAAAGGCCACCCCGACGATCACGAACAGCACCGAAACCACCGTCACCGGGATGATGTGCATCGCCAGCGACGGCAGCTCCTTCTCCGTCAGCCGCGGAATGATCCGCAGCCGCGCGTCCGCAGCCAGGAGCACGGTCAGGAGCAGCAGGCCGAGCTTCGCGCAAATCAACGGGGCTGCCGGAAACCGGTCCCACTGAAACCACGCGCTCACCGACGGCAGCATGCGATGCGCCAGCAGCACGCCCGTCACCACCTGCACCAGCAGCGCCGGGATTCCGATCCGCTCATAACCGCCTTCGAAGCGCCGCAGCTCCGACACATCGCCGGCCCGCATCGCCCGCGGCAGGACCGTCAGCGCCAGCACCAGGTGCCCGCCCGTCCACACCGTCGCTCCGAGGATATGCAAAAGTAAAAGCAGTCCGTAGGCATCCATAGGTCAGATCGGCCCGAACAACAGCGACTCCCGGCACCGAAGCAAGCATGCAAACGTTACCGGCGGTCTGGTCCCGCTCAGCCCCCCCGGGCCGGGCGAACCGGAAACGCCACCGCCACCCCGACGAGCATCACCACCGCCGCCGCCAGAAGCATCGACAGTGCCGCGCCCCCCGGCACCAGTGCCACCGGCACGCCGAACAACACCACCAGCGTCCATCCCGCGCCCAGCAAAAACGCCGCGATCCCCAGCGAAGTGCGCCACCCGCGCGGCATCCATCCCGCCTCCCGCGCCCACGCGATCAGCAATGGGGTCACCACCCCGAGAAACACCAGATGAAGAAACCCGATCACCACGAACCGCTCATTCACCAACGCCGCCGCCACCGGCACGGCACCCACCACCTGCAACACCATCTTCACCGCCAACATGGCCAGCGCCAGCACCGCCAGCCAGCGCCCCGGACGATCCCCGAACCGCCTCGTCCCACCGGCGAACTCCCGCAGCCACACCGCCAGTCCGAGCACCTGCGCCACGCCCCCGCCCAACGCCACCACGAACACCCATCCGGGCGGCTCCATCCACAGCGCCGACAACGCGAAACTCCCCACACATCCCACGGCCAGGCCCCACCACGCCAGGCGCACCCGCCCCGCATCGACCGCCGGATGAACCCCGCTCATCTGCATCCATGCCGCCAGCACGAAAAACACGAACCAGCCATTGTATTGAAAATGCAGATAAAAGTAGATCGACATCGCATACCACGGCGACTCGCGCAGATCCATCGCAGCCAGGGGACCGAGCGTCAGCGGCCCCAGCCCCGAAATCAGCATGAGCACCAGCGCCGCCCGCAGCCAGGGCCGCACCAGCGGCGCCGCCTCTCCCCGCCGCCAGAGCCGCCAGGCAAACACCGCCGAGCCCGTCATGTGCAGCGTTGAAAATGCGATGCTCACCGGCCCATACCCCTGCACGGGAAACGACGCCAGCATCCCCACATTCGCCACCTGCAACACCACGAACAGCCGCCGGAAAAACCGGTCCGTCACCCGCCCGGCAAACTGCCACCACGCCACCACCACGAACGCGTTGAACACCCAGCCGAGAAACCCGAGATGCGAATGCGCGTGCAGCACATACGCATAGCGCACCCCGTCCACCGGCCACAGCACCAGCGCCCGCAACGTCACCCCCAACACCGCGACCACCAACAGAAATGTCCACGCCACCGCGAACACCCGCTCCCGTCCCCAGCCGGATGCACCTGTCTGCCTGTCCTCCATAAACACCGCCCCGCCTACCGCCCCACCACCAGCCTGGCCACCTCAAAAGAGAAATCCCGGTGGGGGCAGGCAGCCTGCCTGCCCAAGCGCCCCGGTGGGGGCAGCCTGCCTGCCCCCATCCTCCTCCCGGCACCCAGAAACCGAGGCCCGGCCGCCCGATCCGCCCCGGTTGCCGGGCGCCTTTCGCGCCAGTCGGCACGACGCTCCCTTCTCAGAAACGGTTTCCGTATGCATCCCCCCGCGCCCACCCGCAGAGGGTTCCGGCAATATCCCGGCCCGGACGCATCCGCCTTGCCACCGAGCCCATTCCCTCCGAAAAGCCTCTGCGTCCCATGCGCTGGCTCATCGCCGAAGATTCCCTGCTCAACCGATCGGGCCACTGGTTCGAATACCTCAGCACCTTCGACCGGGAGCTGCGCGCTCTCGGCGATGACGTCACCACCCTCGCCTGCCGCGACGCCGAGCCCTTCATCCGCGAACAACTCCGCGCCCTGCCCGTCCTGCCCGACGCGATCTTTCACCGCATGAGCGACGGCGCCAACCCGCTCGTGCGCTACAGCCGCGTGCCCGTGCATGCCTGGCGCACCTGGCGGACGATGTCGCGATGGCTGCGAGGACAGCCGGATTTCGACGTCATCTTCGTCCCGACCGTGCTCGTGCACCATCTCCTTGGCTGGCAG
>RFJS01000292.1 GCA_003694825.1 Verrucomicrobiota bacterium
CCGCCTCACGCTTCTGGAAATCGCGGCGACCTCGGCGCGGCATCCTACGGCAATTTGCCCAAATGCGGTATCCGCCTCACGCTTCTGGAAATCGCGGCGACCTCGGCTTGGATGAGACGGCGCGCCGGAGCAGCAAGCCGCGCCGCCTCACGCTTCTGGAAATCGCGGCGACCTCGGCTGCAATTTCCGTAATGCGCCAAACGTGGCCTGCAACCGCCTCACGCTTCTGGAAATCGCGGCGACCTCGGCCTGGCCGCGCTCGACCTGCTCCCGCAGGTGCGCTCCCGCCTCACGCTTCTGGAAATCGCGGCGACCTCGGCGGCGATGGAGTTGCCCGGCGTGTAGGCCCACTGCAGCCGCCTCACGCTTCTGGAAATCGCGGCGACCTCGGCGAGATCTCGGGTCTACGCGCCTCGATAATACTGAGGCCGCCTCACGCTTCTGGAAATCGCGGCGACCTCGGCACCTTTCTTCCCGACCCTCCGTAGTTCTGAAGTCCCGCCTCACGCTTCTGGAAATCGCGGCGACCTCGGCGGTGTCTTCTGTCGCCAGGCGCGAAGGGCTGCGGCCGCCTCACGCTTCTGGAAATCGCGGCGACCTCGGCCCATGGGTGGTGGATGGAGTAGAGCTATACGGCCGCCGCCTCACGCTTCTGGAAATCGCGGCGACCTCGGCACTTCTCCATTACCTCTGCCAAGGCGTTGGCGATCCCGCCTCACGCTTCTGGAAATCGCGGCGACCTCGGCCAATATGCGGGAGGGCCATCTGCAAGGTGACAACCCGCCTCACGCTTCTGGAAATCGCGGCGACCTCGGCAGGGCCCGCCTGTCCGACGACCGCCTTGCCGGCACCCCGCCTCACGCTTCTGGAAATCGCGGCGACCTCGGCATACTCTTTCGTATCGAGCCCGAGCTTCTGGATCCGCCTCACGCTTCTGGAAATCGCGGCGACCTCGGCGAGGCTGAAATCAGTCTCGAAGAATAGCGTCCCGACCGCCTCACGCTTCTGGAAATCGCGGCGACCTCGGCGTCGCACTCATTGCCCAGGTCGCGGAGCCTTTCTACCGCCTCACGCTTCTGGAAATCGCGGCGACCTCGGCTTGAGCCTGTTGGCCCCATTGTAGGCCCCGATTTCCGCCTCACGCTTCTGGAAATCGCGGCGACCTCGGCGACGCGATAGTCCCACTTGCGTGCTGTATCCGCATCCCGCCTCACGCTTCTGGAAATCGCGGCGACCTCGGCAGCCCTCGCGTATGTCGTTGATGCGCAGGGAGCCAAAGGCGGCTCTGCGAGCGCGGGGAACGTCGAGGGTCAAATTCGGCGGGCATCGTCCGAGACCGAGGGCATTTTCCGTCTGAAAACTGGGTCGCGAGCGCTCGCGGCGAAGCGGTCTGGAACTTGCCGCACTCGCGGCATGCCGGCAGGTCGCGTCGCGATTTCAAAAAACGTGCCTTCCCAATGGCGGAGGAAAGGTGGTCGGTGGCACGTGGCCGGTGATGGTTCTGGCAGGAATGGAGCGAAAATTCAAGCGAGGTTTGGGGTAGAAGCGCGGCCCGTCAGATGATCGTCACCCGGGTGCGCACGAGATAGGCGCGGCCCATCGACTCGATCACGAGCGAGGCATCGCCACTGGACGGGCCGAGGGAGACGAAGAGCACCTGGTCTTCCTCGTGATTGAGTTCCGGATGCAGGGCGGCCTTGAGGCGCGCCAGCCGCGTATCGTCGAGGGCGCATTCAAAGACGGAATACTGCAGGCGCACGCCGAACCCTTCGACGATCCGGGCCACGCGGCGCAGCCGCCTGGGGTCGGCGATATCGTAGCTGACGAGATAGCGGGTCCTCGGCATGCGCACTTCAGCGGGTTGTGAAACCATGGTAGGCGGCGGCTTCGCCACGGACGAAGCGCCACAACTGCCGCGCCTGCACTTCGAGCATCCGGCGGTAGCTCATGCGGTAGCCGAAGGTCGGGTGCCTGACCTCCGTATCCAGCCGTCGAAACCACGCCTCCCAGAAGGCCCGGCGGCCGTGCTGGTTGAGAACGGTGCCGCTGGCAGAGCGGATGAAGTCCTCCGGCCCCACCTCCCCGCGGTTGATGAGGCTCACGGCCACGCTGTCGGCGATGAGCGGACGAAACTCCTCCATGAGATCCAGCGCCAGGGCCGGGCGGCCATAGCGCGGCTGGTGCATGAAGCCGAAGAAGGGGTCGAGCCCGACGGCGTGGCACACGCCGGCCAGCTCTTTTGCCAGGATGGAATAGCCGAGCGAGAGCAGCGCGTTGACCGGATCGCGCGGCGGCCGCCGGTTGCGCCCCCGCCAGTCGAACTGCCAGTCGCCGCGGGCCTTGAGGATCGTGTCAAAGTTTTCGAAATACACGGCGGCGGCGCTGCCTTCGATGCCGAGCAGTTCGGTCATGTCTCTGGCCCGGGCCGCCGAATCGCGAAGGCTGGCGAGGAGTTTGACGGCCGCGGGCGGAGCACTGCTGTTGCGCATGAGCATGACGCGCTGGTTGTGGATCTTGCAGCGGATGATCTCGCGGGCGAGGTGCAGGCGGGCCTCCGGATGCTCGAAGAGCCGGTATTGGCCGCGCCGCGCGTCGATGCCGCTGGCCGGGAGCCCCCGCAGCAGGCCGAGAAACCGGCCGGCCGGGCTGAACCAGGCCACGTCGATGCCCAGCTCGAGGCAGGTGGCCGTGGCCTGGGCCGTCATCTGGATCGCGCCGTAGCAGTAGATGGCCCGGATCTGATGGCCCGGCAGCTTGCGGACGACTTCCTTTTTCACGGAGACCACAATCTGATCGCCCCGCTGGCCGATTTGCGCGCCCGGCGTCTGGACGACGAGCACCTCGCCGTCGTCGTTTTCCGGACGGGGCGGCACGGTCGTGAGGTCGCGCCCGGCCTCCGCGGCGAAGTCCATGGCCTCGAGCAACCGGTCGCGGGCGGCGTCGACCTCGGCCGCGACGAAGGGAAAGGTCAGTTGGGGATCGGCCTCGGCCGACCGCCGCACCCTCGCCCACCAGGCGGACTCCGCGGGGAGACAGATGGGATAGGCGGAACAATACAGACAACGCGGGTCATCCACGAGCGGGGCCGGGCAACTGGCCGCGGCGGCAAGCGCCCGGGCTTCATGGATGAGTTTGCGAACTCGATCGAAGAGAGCCTCGCCGAGGTCCACGGGGACGCGGCGCTTGTCGGCCGCGTAGTAGATCCAGCCGCTCGTGGCCTCGATGCCCTGCTCCCGGAGCAGAAGCGCATGCGCCGCCACCTGAATCGCGTCCGGTTCTTTCGCGATGCGATGGCCTTCACCATCCCGGCGCGCGGCGCCTTTTTTGTAGTCGACGACCGCCACGCCGTCCGGACCACCCTCGACGAGATCGACGACCCCGACGATCCCGAGTTGTTCGCTTTCGATGCGCTTCGACCGCAACCGGGCGCCTTCCGGCAACTCGAGATCCTCCACCTCGGAGAGCCGCGAGGGCTGGTCCACGTTGCGGTGCAGGTGGCTCCCCTCGACGGTGTCGGCGTTGTCGATGAAGAGATTTTCCACCCACTGATAATAAAAGAGGCGGGGACAGTAGACGTAGTTGTGGAGTCGGCGCACGGGCA